>JAQBHK010000045.1:0-3786 GCA_032127815.1 Desulfobacterales bacterium | reverse complement strand
CCGACACTAAATTCGCCTTCCACACCGACGATGCCGCTGGGCAGCAGGCTCTTACCCCTTTGCAGAATTGCGGCTGCGGCACCCTCATCAATGCTAATAACCCCTTTGGGCTTCAGGGTGAAAGCAATCCAGCATTTGCGGCTTTTCAGCTTTTCTTTTCTGGGCACAAAATAGGTTCCGTGTTCTTGGCCGGAAAAAAGCTTTATAAGGATGTCAGGCTTACTGCCGGCGGCGATCAGCATGGGAATGCCGGCTGCTGTCACTTTTCCGGCGGCCTTAACCTTGCTCAGCATGCCGCCGGTACCCAGCGAACCAGGAATATTGCCGGCTAACTTTTCGATATCCTTGTTTATATTAGAGATCACCGGAATCAGCTCGGCCTCTGGAAATGTGCGCGGATCACTGGTGTAAAGGCCGTCAATGTCCGTAAGATTGACGAGTATGTCGGCATCCATCAGCAGTGTAATCATGGCTGCCAGATTGTCGTTATCGCCGAACTGAATCTCTTCGATCATGACGGTGTCATTTTCATTAATAATGGGAACAACTTTCCATGACAACAGGGTATTAAGCGTATTGCGCGCGTTCAGATACCTTTTACGATCATTAAGATCATCACCGGTCAGAAGAATCTGGGCGACCTTCTTTTTATACCTTCCAAAGGCCTTCTCATACTCCATGATGAGTCCGGCCTGGCCCACGGCGGCAACCGCCTGACGTTTGGGAATTTCATTAGGCCTTTTATCCAGACCAAGTTTTTTAACCCCGGAAGCCATGGCTCCCGATGACACCAGCATCACCTCCCGCCCGTCCTCGATCAGGCGGCAAATCTGTCTGCTGATAGACCTGATCGCCTTTAAATTCAATCCCAGATCTGCGGTCAGGACATTACTCCCGACTTTGACCACAACACGACGGGCATCCTTAAATATCGAGGCTCTGTTAGCGTTCATGCGGCTTGTCCAATAATTGTATGATTAGCGAAATTAAACTGTCAACACCCCGCCCGGTTAGGGCGGAGATCTGTAATGTTTTGAGATCTTGGGCTGCATCTTGAAATGCTTCGACAGCTGCCCGCGCCTCCGGCAGATCAAGTTTATTTAATACCACAATCTGGGCCTTTTGCGCCAACCGGGGATTGTACATGGCCAGCTCGTTATTAATGGTATGATAGTCCTTAAGGGGGTTGTCCGGATCAATTGTTGATACGTCAATCAGATGAACAAGAATACTAGTTCGCTCAATATGCTTCAAAAAACGGATACCGAGTCCGGCTCCTTTATGCGCCCCCTCGATCAACCCGGGGATATCCGCAACCACAAAAGGATCTCCCCAGTCGGTTGCAACTACGCCGAGGGTAGGTGTCAGGGTTGTAAAGGGATAAGCGCCGATCTTGGGACGTGCTGAAGATAATGCCGTGATAAGGGTAGATTTGCCGGCATTGGGAAGACCGATGATACCAACATCGGCAAGAAGTTTAAGTTCGAGCTTGAGTCTTTTGGTTTCACCCGGTTCACCCGGTTGGGCAAAGCGGGGGCCCCGGTGGGTGGAGGTTTTAAAGCGTATGTTGCCCTGGCCGCCTCTGCCGCCTCTGCCCAATACAAATTTTTCTCCGGGTTCAATTAAGTCTTTTATAATGTGTCCGCTGTCAGCGTCACAGACGAGGGTTCCGGGGGGAATTTCAATGACAAGATCTTGGCCGTTTTTGCCGGTTTTCTGCTTTCCCTGGCCAGGGGAACCGTTCTTTGCTTTGAATTGACTTTTAAAGCGAAATTGATATAGGGTGCGTTTTCTCAATGTCGTTACTAAAACAACATCTCCGCCTTTGCCGCCGTCTCCACCATCCGGTCCACCGCGCGGAATAAACTTTTCACGTCTGAAACTTACACAGCCCTTGCCACCGCTGCCGGATTGAACGGTAATGATCGTTTCATCAATAAATTTCACTCTGTATAAACACTTACTTTTTTACGACTGCGCCCCACTCTTTCAAAAGCTACGATACCATTGATCTTAGCAAACAAAGTGTAATCCTTGCCCATGCCCACATTGTTTCCCGGATGGATTCTGGTTCCCAACTGGCGCACTATAATATTGCCGGCCAGTACCTTTTGTCCGCCAAACCGCTTGACTCCGCGCCGCTGCGCGTTACTGTCGCGGCCATTTCTCGTACTGCCGGCGGCCTTTTTATGTGCCATTGTGTTAGCTCCTTGTTATCAGATCAATTTATATTTCGATACTGTCGATTTTGATTGCCGTATACTGCTGACGATGCCCCTGCTTCCGGCGATACCTTTTGCGCTTTTTATATTTGAAAACAAGAATTTTTTTGGCCTTGTGCTGTTCGACAATATGACCCTTGACTACAGCATTATCGAGAATCGGCTTTCCGATACTGACCGCATCACCGTCCGAACACATCAGAACGCTGTCAAAAGCAACCTGGCTGCCGACTTCCCCTGTAATTTTCTCTACCTTTAATATTTCGTCCTGACGAACCTTATATTGTTTCCCGCCAGAAGCAACAATAGCATACATATATATAATCCCCCTCAAAAAACCAATATGGTACTGATTTTTTTTGCAAATGTTTTCAGTGTCAGGTTTTAAGTTTTAAATATATGGAAATAAAGGTAAAAACATAACCTAGAACCTAACACTGAAAACCTAAAACGCGATAATTTTAGTTCTTATGAATTTATCAATTAATAAACTATGAATATTTATTCGTTTCGTAATATTTGTCAAGAAAATTTTAAATAAAATCGCAAAGCGATTTTATATCTTGACCTTCATCTAATATTGACATATGAACAATCGTTCATATGTTTGGAGGTAACTTATGGATGTCTGCCAGGAAAAAATACTGCATTATGAAAGCGTGCAAAAGGCGCTTAACTACATTCCCGATATGGATGCGCTCCATAGCATTACCGGCATCTTCAAGGCGTTGAGCGACCCAAACCGGCTTAAGATTGTGATTGCCCTGGCAAAATGTGAATTATGCGTCTGTGATCTGGCAGCCGTCTGCGGATCATCCGACTCAGCCGTATCCCATCAGCTCAGGATACTCAGAAATCTGAAAATCGTTCGCTATCGCAGAGAAGGAAAAGTCGTCTATTACCGTCTTGATGATCACCATGTAAGCACTTTAATCAATCAGACCCTGGAACATGTTAAGGAATAAAAAATGAATATAATTATAGAAATCCTGGCCGCTTCCTGGCAGGTCTTTCTTGAATCGTCCATCTATATGCTTTTTGGGTTTTTTGTCGCCGGTATTCTCTATGTTTTTTTCAAACCCGAGAAAGTCAGCCGCTATTTAGGAAAGGGCCGGGTGCGTCCCGTGCTTCTCTCCGCCCTGGCGGGGATTCCGATTCCGCTGTGCTCCTGCGGCGTTGTCCCGGCGGCGGCCGGGCTGAAGCGTCAAGGCGCCAACAACGGCGCGACCCTGTCGTTTTTGATCTCAACACCTGAATCCGGTATGGATTCCATTCCGATTACCTATGCGCTCATGGATCCTATTATGACTGTAATGCGTCCGGTGTCGGCCTTTATTACCGCCATCGTCGCCGGCACTATTGAAAATTTTTTTGGCGAATCCGGGGGGAAATCAAAAAACACCCCACATAGTTCCTGCTCTGTCTCCGGCAACCACGGTTGTAACGGATCATCTCTAACCCCTTTAAACTTGGCCAAAACTTCCTTGCCCGCCAAAATTGTCGTTGGTTTGAAATATGCCTTTGTCGACCTTCTGGGCGACATCGGCAAGTGGTTTATTCTCGG
>JAQBHK010000044.1:0-24142 GCA_032127815.1 Desulfobacterales bacterium | reverse complement strand
CTGCGCTACGCCCCCGCAAGCAGACTTACACAGACCATTTTTTTTGTATCCATTCTCGGAGTAGTTGTGTTAGTGGAATTTTCAAATAACAAATCCCAAATTGCAAACAAATCACAATTCAGCCTTGGAATTTCATAACTGGGGTGTGTCTGTGGCTAAAAAATAAATTCTTCTCGGAAAATGATGTTGCATGATCGCCCGGAAGCGTGTATCTTTAATGTATATACAATTCAACCATTTTTAACGGAGGTACAATATGCAAACTAAAATTCAAAAATGGGGCAACAGCTTAGCGCTAAGAATCCCCAAATCGTTTGCGTTGAATGTAAACCTCAAGCAGAATGAATTGGTTGATATATCAATTGATAAGGGCAAAATCATTATCGCTCCAATTACCCAAAAAGAATACTCACTTGAAGAGCTTTTGAAAGGTGTCTCGGAGAATAATCTGCATAACGAATTTGACACCGGAGCACCAGCAGGAAAAGAGATTTGGTAATTATAGACAATTATATTCCGGCAAGAGGCGATGTGGTGTGGATCGATATGAACCCACAAGCCGGTCATGAACAAGCGGGAAGGAGACCTGCAGTCGTTTTGTCTCCAAGGGCCTATAATAGTAAAGTTGGTCTTGCCTTATTCTGCCCTATAACAAACCAAATTAAAGGTTACCCTTTTGAAGTCATTATCCCGGAAGATTTCAAGGTAAGCGGCGCTGTTTTATCCGATCAGGTTAAAAGTCTGGATTGGAAAGTAAGAAAGGCCGAATTCTTTGATAAAATCCCTGAGTCTGTTACTCTCGAAATCTTAAAAAAGCTTACTACTCTGCTTCACATTAATAAGTAACTGCTTAAAATCAAAAATTATTCAATAAACCAGCACAGAACATGGCGTAATCTGGGGTCGGACCACGCTAAGGCTGAAAATTTGAAAAAAGCGCTCTAAAAACGGCCGCTTTTTGGTCTTAAACATACCATTTGGGGTGCAAAATTGCAGGGCTAAGGATTTTTTTGAAATATGATTTCGCTTAAAAGGTCCTTTGGGGGGTCAAAAAGAGTCGTTTAAGAAGATTTTATAGTCTGTTTTAGGCTTCTTTATCTGTTATTATAGTCGTTTATCGTGGACCGACCCCAGGTGTAGACAGGTGTTGACCCCAGGTGTTGGATCGCACACAGTGAACATCAATGTGTAATGACGGCTGTATCACGAACTGTAAAAAATATGATTAATGCATCGAAATAATACAGCAAAGCATATCAAGGGCATGCACCTGATCCCAAAAGCCTTGCGGCTTTTTTTCCAGGTGATGCCCAGCGGTTCGGCATGATGATGATGATTTTAAGAAGATGATTTGGAATAATAGGGAACCATAGGGAGGAAAAAATGACTACCACAGATAATATTTTTAAAGAGGCATTAACGCTAAGACCTGCTGAAAAGGCACAACTCATCGACAAGCTGATTTCCACTCTTGATAAACCCGACAAGGAAATTGACGAGTTATGGGCTAAAGAGGCTGAAGATAGGATTGATGCCTATGATCAAGGAATGCTCAAGGCGGTCTCCTTAGAAAAAGTCCTTCAAAAATATAGGTAGAGTTAAAAATGAAGATAAATTTTCTAGAGATTGCCCAAATCGAGTTGGATGAAGCGTTTGCCCGATCCAGACGATGAGCCATTTCTTGAAGTTGCCATTGCTGGAAAAGTACGGTCCTTAATCACAGGAAATATTGTCCATTACCCTCCTTCATCCAGGGAGGGTATAAAAGTATTTTCTCCCTTGGAATTCCTTGAGTTTTTTAGAAAACAAAATAGGACCACAGAACAAGGCGTTTAACTCAGCCGGCTAGTATATGCGGTTTTTCAAATATTTGCCACCTAAGAGCTTTCTCAGTTTTCTGGAAAGCCTTGGCTTTAAGCCCGCCGCTGGTTAACTTTCCCGTTCTGCATGTAAAAAAAGCTTGAACTATAATGCAAATATAATTATATTGCCATTATGAGAAAAATATCGTTTGTTTGGGATGAAAAGAAAGCTGAGGAAAATCTTAAAAACCACAAACTTTCTTTTGAAGAAGCCCAAACCGTTTTTTTCGATCCAAATGCAAGAATGATCTTTGATCTTGATCATTCAGTGGATGAAGACAGATTTATTCTCCTTGGAATAAGTTCTGCTTTGCGAATTCTTATTGTTTGCCATTGCTTTCTGGAGGATGATCGAATTATCAGAATTATTTCAGCTCGAAAGGCTAATAAAAACGAGCAAAAACAATACGGAAGTTTTCTATTATGAGAGAAGAATACGATTTTTCTAATTCTGTAAAAAATCCTTATGCCAAATACCTTAAAAAGCAGGTGACACTCCGGCTAGGTGTTGATGTCATCGATTATTTCAAAAAACTGGCTGAGGAAACCGGGGTACCCTATCAGAATCTTATCAACTTATATCTCCAAGATTGCGCTCATTCTCAAAAACAACTGAAGCTGAAGTGGACTTCTTAATATGTCGGCAAATGCAGAACAAGGGCATTGATGTGGACTGGGAAAAGCCATCGCATTTTTAGCTTTTATGACGGTCCTTATAAAACTCATATGTTCCAAGGTTTTCTTGGCTTTTCCCAGCGCACTCATGCCCGCCGTTCTGCACCTGACTGGTGTTCCGCTGCGCTTCACACCAGCCAGGTGAGAAATACGTTATCTTGATGAAAACAGTATTCTTGACATATATGCATGAATGATGCATATTGATGCACATGAGAACGACATTAAACATAGATGACCAAATGCTGGAAAAAGCATCCCAATTAACAGGGATCAATGAAAAGACGGCCCTTGTTCGACTCGGTCTAGAAGCTCTGATTGCGCGAGAAAGCAGCAAGCGGTTAGCCCAATTAGGTAGCTCGGAAAAGAATCTGCGCCCAATTCCGCGCCGCCGATCAGAGGCACCATAACCATGGTGCTCGTTGATACATCAGTCTGGGTCAATCATTTTCGGCGTGGAGAGCGTCACCTCGCGAAGCTTCTAATGGATGCGGAGGTTGCTTGCCACCCCTTTATTATTGGGGAACTTGCTTGCGGTAATATCGGTAACCGCGCTGAGATCCTAAATTTGCTCCGAGCCCTTCCTTTAACTCCAACCATCAATTTGGATGAATATCTGTATTTTGTTGAACGGAACCAATTACATGGAATAGGAATAGGTTTCGTTGATGTACATTTATTAGCGTCAGCGAAGCTGGCTGGAATGCCATTGTGGACCAACGATAAAAAATTGCATCATGCGGCATCCAGTTTAGCTCTGTCTTACAGCATCAAAAGATAGTAAAACCATAAATAACAAGTCATTTGAGCTGATCTGAAAAAGCTGAAGCTTTTTCAGATCAGCTCAATTCTGCGTTGAGTCTTTTGGTAAATTCAGTAATGGTATCGGAGTTGGGCTATGTGGATGGCGTCTGATGAAACTTTGTAAACGATTCTATGCTCGTCATTGATACGCCTGGACCAGTATCCTGAAAGTGCATGTTTCAGCGGCTCAGGTTTCCCGATTCCTTCAAATGGATTGCTTTTGATTTCTTTAATAAGGGTGTTGATTCGTCGGAGGATCTTCCTGTCGGTTTTTTGCCAATACAGGTAATCCTCCCATGCATGGTCGGAGAAAACCAGCCTCACTCGATAAGCTCCCTTTCGGTTCCCTTTCCGTCTTCAAGTTGGACGACGGATCCGATTAAACGTCTGGTGTTTTTTGGGGAGCGCAAGAGGTAGGCTGTTTCCTCAAGTGCTGCGTAGTCCTCAAAGGACATGATGACTACGGAATCACTTTTTTTCCGTGTTACAATAATCGGCGCATGATCCTTGCAAACCTCTTCCATGGTTTTTGCAAGATTTTGCCGGGCGGCTGTATATGTTATCGCTTTCATAGAGCCCCTCCTGTACAGCTATCTGTACATATGGAGCATCGATTTGTCAAGCCCTGAATTATTTGACCCATAGGGATAGGGACGTCCATCACTGAGCGCCCCTCCCACATTACCGTACGTACGGGTGCGGATACGGCGGTTCGGCTGGTCAGATCAGACACCAGTGATAACTCGGTCTGACGGGCCTTTAGGAACGAAACGCTACCGGCATTTCAGCACTGCTGCAATATGCCGGTAAGAATACGTGCCGTGCCCGGCACACAACCTTTCATTCAAGACTGACGGCTAAATACTGCGCCTATTGGTAGGATATTTATAACTTTAACATCTTTGTTGTTTTGTATCAGCTTCGGCGATACTCGCCGCAGCTTAATTCTGCGTTGGCGTACCCATATTGTACCAGAATTCAAGTAAAAGCTTGCTTTATGCGGCAATTAATGGTACATGTAAAAATACAATAGGAGGTACGCAATGAGAAAACTTTTAAATATCCTTCCAATAAGCGATTTGAGGCAGGACGCGGCCAAGGTCCTAAAAAAATTACGAGAAAACAAGGAGCCCATAATCATTACGCAAAGAGGTCGGGCAGCTGCCGTTATAATCGGTGTGGAGGCGTATGAGAAATCCGAACACGATAAAGAGATCCTTCAGCTTTTGGCTAAGGGAAATAAGGCAATCGAAATTGGCGAGGGTTATGATTTAGATACCGTTCTTGCTGAAGCTGATTTAATCCTATCCCAGGAGCCATCGTGAAAGTCCGCTTCACACCTTCTGCCAGAGACCAGTTTCTGTCTGCTCTCGCATATATTCGGCGAGATAAACCTTCTGCAGCAAGCAGATTTCGAGAGCATTCCGAAACAGTTTTACGAAGGCTTGAAGACTTTCCTGAATCCGGAAAAATTATACCAGAATTTCCAGAACTCCCATACCGGGAGGTGATCATTTCGCCATACCGATTTTTTTATAAAATCAAAGATGATGTTGTTTGGATAGTCGCTGTGTGGCATGGTGCACAGCTTCCAAATCAACCAAAGCATTAAACGCCAACCATGCGCTTAACTCAGACGGCTAAAGCCGGTGCGTTCTGTCCGGTATCACAGTTAACATAATTCTTAGCTTTTCGTGAGACATCGGCAATTAAATCGCCGCTGGTTAGCTCTTCGTATACGTCAAACTCATAGCGAACACTTGTGATGAAAAAGGAGGCCATGTCGAATGATACAAGCAAGTTGCGAAGAGACAATCTAATTGCTTTTTGAGCTTGCGATTGAGATTGAGTACAAAGCTGCTCATATCTATGAAAGACTCTCAAAACTATTCTCACATGTGCAGGGCCTTTCTGATTTTTGGGATGAATTGGTTAAGGATGAAAAACGGCATGCAACGACACTGCAAGATGTAAAAAAACTGTTAACTCCCCAACAGCTCTTAACACATTCCGACAAGAAGATGTGGGACAATATAGCCAGTATCCAACGCTTGCTAAGTAAGGATTTGGTCGGGGCAATTAAAACCTTGGACGATGCCTATGAGTTGGCACATGAGTTAGAGTTCTCCGAAGTGAATGCTATATTCAAATTTCTCGCAGCAGGGTTCATCCCTTCTGATGAACGAAAGAAACATGTTGTTTCTGAAATAAAACAGCATCAGCAGAAGCTCCTGGATTTCAGCCGCAACTTCGGAGACAGAAACTGGAGAAAAGGGATAAATATTCAGCCTTTTTAAATGCCCGTCAACACAAGGCAAACTGCGCTAACTGCAGAGTTTGTGGGTTATAAACCAAAACAATTATGGGCAGTCTGAGGCGGAATTATCGAGGTACAAAGGCCTTTAAGGGAAAAAGGGAGGCAATGGGATCAAAATCACGGTCATCATGAAGCAACGGTAACCCTTCAATGATACAAAAAGTTGCAATTATTATATCAATTGTTTTTCGTACAGTAATCCCAGCTTTTCGAAGCTGTCGGTAATTTTGAGCACTTTGAATGGCGACATTATATCCACCCATTTGTCGAAATGGAAGTTTGCCGAGGTAATTTTTTGCGGTTTCGTAGTCCTTGTCAGATTTGAAGCCCTGAAGTACCTCTGTGAGGATTAAATCACCCATGATAATGGGAACATTGGAGAGCATGTGATCAAGCAAATCTGTTTGCCAGGATCGCTTACCGTTGAAATAATCTATCCAAACGGATGAGTCGACCAAGATCATTGATCCAACCTCATAGCATCAAGGTCACCGTCCCATTCTAGCTTTCCACGTAAGTTTTTTAAACGTTCTTGCTTTTTTATTTGGACTAATAATTTCAGGCCGGTTTCAACGACAGCTTTCTTGGTATTTAATTTGCTGAGCGCCATGGCTTCTTTCATGAGATCATCATCTATTACAATATTGGTTCGCATAGTTCCTCCTTGCACAAAGTGTGTATATTGTTAATATTATATACACATCAAAATGGCTGTCAAGGTCAAATTAAAATTAGAAGAATATTTGCACCCTGAAAGAGTTTACAACAATGGCATGAACGCTGACTGGTATTTCGCTGCGCTTCATCCCAGCAAGTCATGCCCACATTGGAGCATCAAGCGCACCTAAATTTTGTTGACATAAGGCACACATAGCGCTTAAAATTAAAGATATTGATCCCCAAATATCTTCCTTTGTTTATGACAAGATAATGAAGTTTTCCAATAATAAGTAATATGTGTAAAGAATCCTGGCCCAAAGGACCAGGCTTTGATTTCACCCCATAGGGGTGTACCTATCTCATATGTAGTAAATTAAATTCCAAATATCAATCAAATAACAATGACCGAAATTCAAAAATCCAAACCATGTCTCGGCCTGGAAGGTTTGGTCATTGAATATTGGAATTTGAAATTTATTTGTAATTTAGTTCTTGGAATTTGTGGTTTTAGACACAAAACTCCAAGGCAGAGCCAAATATCTCTGACCCCCGCAATGCGGGGCAGGCTTGGCCCAGAGGACCAGGTTTTTCAGGACTAAATAAACGGAGTGTGCTATGAGCGATTATCAGACGATTGCGAAAGATTTTGTTGAACACCTGGCCTTAAAGTATGAGCCGGTGGGCGTGACCCTTTACAAACAGGCGGATCCTCTGCCTCCGGAGATCTCCTATACGCAAAAAGATTTGAAAAGCTACTGCCAGGCACTGGTATTGGCCGGAGAAGGCCAAGAACTTTTGCTTAAAAAAGAACAGATGGGCTGTAAGCTCGGCACTTCGGTCTTGGGTTTTGAAAAAGAGATGGACGCTTATCTGGATGACGGGGTTTTAGAAAAATACGGCGTGGGGTTATTCGGCAGTGAAGATGCCTCTGCCAGAACCATCCTCGATTCCACCTATCTTGAAAAAGGCAAAACCGAAGCTGCACACTTGGCGCCTCTTTCAATGTTCACCGAAAAACCTCAAGTCGTAGTGTTCACGGCAGACAGCCAGCAGGTCATGTGGCTGCTGTATGCCGACAATTATGAAAAAGGGGGTAAAATAGACCTGCCCCAATCCGGCGGGGCGCTGGGGGGCTGTGCAGATATTACGGCCCTGCCGCTGCTTACAGGGGTAACCAACATCACCTTTCTGGGTTTGGGATGCCGGATCAAAGCATCCATCGACGCCTGTCATTTGATGCTGGGCATCAACGCAGAGCGGCTGGAGACAATCCACCGGCACATTTTAGACATGGCCAAACCCATCGCCATGTTAAACAAACAGCAAGCCGCATCTATTTAGCTTACAAGGTCTTTTGGGGGGCCAAAACACATTTTTAAGAGAAAAGTGCGGTTAGCCGGCAAAAGAGATGAAATCATGGAAGCAGTTGTTAAATTTATTGGCCACATAGAAACTCCATACAAATATATTTATGAATGTCCCAGGAATGTTGACTCAAACGGCCCTCTTTGTAATTTGGTTGTCAAGGAAGAATTGCTTGATGGCTTATTGGGGCTTAGTGCAGGGCAGGAAATATTGATTCTTTATTGGTTTGAAAATGTAGACCGCAAAAGACTGCAGCAAAATTCACGAAAAACTGGTGAATTTTCCGGAGTCTTTGCGCTACGAACACCCAACCGGCCAAATCCAATAGGGGCTGCTGTTGTAAAAATTGAGAAAATTGAGAACAAAATTATATATGTGAAAGGCCTTGACTGTCTTAGCGGAACGCCTTTAATCGATATAAAGCCGGCAAAAACTGGTGAGTAAACCAAAGGAAAATCCAGCTAACCATTTGCTCAAGAGGGTCTGCCAGCCCTGACGCGCTGTCAGCTCCTTATCCCAACCATTGGACGCTCAAACAAACTAATCAACATACAATTGAAGGAGGCCGCTATATGAAAATTGCAATTGTTAGCGATATACACATTGGCGATGAACAATGCGCGCTTGTTGATAACAAAACGTATCAGTTGACGGACGAATACCAAAAGTTTGCAGATGGTGTTGGCCATGGGAATGATTTTCTTGTGCTGACCGGTGATATCCTCGATTTTTCGGTTTCGCTTTACCAGGACACCTATGAATGCGCCCGCATATTTTTTAAAAAAGTTTTGGAAGATGATCTGGCCAAGCAATTTATTTATCTTCCCGGAAACCACGACTCTAATGTTTGGCATACCATTGAGCACGAGACCAATATCATCAATCAAATGGGACCCGGCCAACAGGTCCGTCAATTTCGCCACTCAGTGCCGGCCATTCTTGACGACCGGCAACAGGACGACTGGGATAAATTTTTACTGTATGGGGTTAATCCGAAACCCAAGGGGGCCAATGCAAAATATGGCGGCTTATACTTGGATCAACTTATCGATGGCGAATCGGTTTTTAATATTGCTCATCCAAACCTTTATCTCGTTTCGAATGATGGTAAAGCGACGCTCATCACACACGGCCATTATTTCCAGCAATACTGGACAATGGCAAGCTGGCTTGCCCTGGCCGTTGCCCGCGATGATCTTGCCATCGGCGCACTGGATGTCAATGAACTGGTCGGCATCAATTTCCCTCTCGTTCAGCTGGCCTGTACTGGTGTCGGCCAGTCAGGCCCACTGAACCCCGTCATAAACAACGTACAGAAGGATGTAAAAAGCGGCGAGCTGAAATTGGTGGCCAAATATCTCTCCAAATTGAAAGAGATCATCGATGATTACTGGGATTTTGAGCGTTTTGATAACTGGCTCAGAGTTTTGAACATTAAGGAAAAACTGTCAGACAAGCTTCTCGACTTCATGGAAGACTATGTTATAAATAAGGTCAAGGAAATTTCGGAAAGTGAAGGCGGTGGTGCGCGCGGTAATGAGAAATTCCAATATCAGCCGGATGTTCAAAAAAGGATTGGAACCTTTTATTTAGCTTCTCTGGTGGAGTTGAAGGCAATTAACGATGACGCAGGATGTATTCTGTCGGACTTGCCTGAACCTGAGGCCATCGTGTTCGGCCATACTCATATTCCGAGGCCGTGGGAAAACGATCAAAAGCTCTCGACTCTTCCTTTCGAGGTGACAGGCGGGCGGATCATCCAGCTTATGAACTGCGGTGGATGGCTTAAAGATGAAAACGGTGTCTTTCGCGGCGCTAATGTCTTCAAATATGAAACGGCTGCGCCCCGACTTGAGACCATTATGGTGAAATAGTGAGGCGTGATTTCCAATATTTAACAGGAGGCATCCATGGAATTCAAGGCAAATACGGTGCTTATCACGGGCGGTGCGTCCGGGATTGGGTTTGCACTTGCGGAGCGGTTTATTCAAGCGGGAAGTAGCGTCATCATCTGCGGTCGACGCGAAGATAAATTAAAAGAGGCCCAATCGAAATACCCGCAACTGCATATCCGCGTGTGCAACGTGGCCAATCCGGCTGAACGCACGGCGCTGTTTATCTGGGCAACAGAAACTTACCCGGGGTTGAATATGCTCGTCAACAATGCGGGGATTCAACAACGAATTCAACTGCTGCAGAAGCCGGCTTGGGAAACCCTGGGTGAAGAGGTGGCGATCAATCTTGAAGCCCCGATCCACCTTTCAACCCTTTTTATTCCCCATCTTCTGCAAAAGGAACGGTCTGCAATCATTAATATCACGTCGGGGCTTGCCTTTGTGCCGCTGTCAAATGTGCCTGTCTATTGTGCGACAAAAGCCGCGCTGCATTCGTTTACGCTTTCGCTGCGACATCAACTATACGGCACGCCGATTGCCGTCATTGAAATTATTCCGCCCGCTGTCGATACTGATCTCGGGGGCAAAGGGTTGCATACATTCGGTGCGCCCCTCAATGAATTCACGGATGCCATTGTAGAACAACTGAAAATGGGAAGCATTGAAGCAACGTACGGCTTTTCAGTTGAATCGAGCCGGGCAACGCGCGAGCAGTTGGAGGCAATCTTCAAGCAAATGAACCTACCCTTGTAGTAATGAACTTTGGGGACATCCTATTAAAGAGATGTGGAGAAAAAATGATGTTTGAGAAAATGCTTTATGCTGGTTGGGGGGATATGGATTTGAATTCTCATATGAGAAATACTGCATTTCTGGATAAATCGGGTGATGGAAGCAAATTTATTTTGAGGAATGAATTTTATAGGGAGGATGGAAAAATTGCAGCGAAAGTAACCAGTGCCGGGGGTTGGTTAAATCTGATTGAAAGAAAACTGGTTGCGCCTCCAGAGGCACTTTTTGCTGCACTCAGTCAGCTGCAAAAAACAGAAGATTATGAAGTGCTGAGGAGCAGCATAGCTAATACCTCACCGCAAAGACCCAACAGAGGGCTATTATAGTGAACTCAGATCGATTTAGAATGACCTACGGATTTGGATCAAGTTTGACACTTCTCGGAAAGAGACTCTTACTTATTTACGGGGCCATCTATATTATAGAACTTGTATTTGAGCACTGGTTAAATATACCCGTCGTTGGCATTCTCCAGCTTTACCCTTTTAAATCTAAGAGTTTTCATGTCTGGCAGATTTTTACGCATCCGTTTATTCACGATCCCCGAGCGCCTGTCAGTTTCCTGATTAACTGCATCGTATTTTATTTTTTTGCAGGGCCGGTTGAAAATGCTTTTGGCTCTAAGCGGTTTTTGATATTTTTTTATTTGTCGGCTTTAGGCGGCGCTTTAGGCGGGCTCGCCTTTAGCGGCGTATCCGGTTTTAATGTACCATTTTTAGGCATGTTGCCGAGTATACTATCCATGATTGTTATTTTTGGATTGCTAAGTCCCGAATCCACAATATTGCTGATGTTTATATTACCAATAAAAGCAAAGTATATCAGCTACGGTACGGCCTTAATAACACTTTTGATTTTTTTGGCTAAGGCCGATCCGCACGGTGCATATAATCTTGGAGGAATTCTTTTGGGCTATATCCATTTTAAAGGGCCAAGAACACTATTTGATCCCAATTTAATTTATACAAAGTATCTCGAATGGCAGCTTAAAAAGAAACGATCTCGTTTTAAAGTTTTAGACGGCAATAAAAAGAATGATGATAAACCGACGTATCATTGATGTTTTTAAAAATGGTTTGCGAAACGCCCCTCACAGATAGAGAGGAAATATGGATTTAAATACACTTGGGTTGACCCATCATCGCGTTTCTCCAATTGGGATCGGCCTGGCAGCACTTGGGCGGCCGGGCTATATCAACATTGGACATGTTGATGATCTGGATGAAAACTACGACGTTGCGGTAATGGAGACCCGTGCACATGCAGTGCTCGATGCGGCTTATGAGAGTGGTGTGCGGTATTTTGATGTTGCCCGGTCTTATGGTCGCGCAGAGGAGTTCCTTGGCAACTGGTTGGACAAGAGGGGGATATCGCCGGAGAGTGTGGTCGTCGGTTCCAAATGGGGGTACACGTATACTGCCGACTGGAAGACTGATGCCAAAGCTCACGAAGTGAAGGAGCATTCGCTGGCTGTCTTACAGCGTCAATGGCGTGAGAGTCAATCGAATCTGGGGGTGTACCTGGACCTTTTTCAAATTCATTCGGCGACGATTGAAAGCGGTGTGCTTGAAAATAAGAAAGTTCTGGCTGAATTGGCACGCCTGAAAAGTGAGGGGATCGCTATTGGCCTTTCGGTGAGCGGTTCTCGGCAGAAGGAGGTGATCGAGCTGTCCTTGAAATTGAAAGTTGACGGGGCGCGTTTGTTCGACTGTGTGCAGGCCACGTGGAATCTACTGGAGACGTCGGCAGGTGCAGCGCTGGCAAGGGCAAGAGATATGGGTGTTGGGGTGATCGTCAAGGAAGCGCTTGCCAATGGTCGGTTGACTGATCGGAACAGGGAACCGGCATTTGCACCCAAACTGGAAATATTGAAGCGTGAAGCGCAACGGTTGCAGACAACGGTTGATGGGCTGGCCCTGGCAGCTGTTCTTGCGCAGCCGTGGGCGGATGTGGTGCTGAGCGGGGCAGCGACCATAGAACATCTGGAGTCAAACCTGAGAGCAGGCGAAGTGATGTGGGATGATAACGCCGCATCTAAACTGTATGAACTGGCAGAAACCAGAAAGACCTACTGGACGATTAGAAGTGGATTGGGATGGAACTAAAAAGAGGGACATCATGGAAGACGCCGTTTTAAATGAAAATGCCGCCTTAAAAAAAGAAATGCACGAACTAAAAAGTGAAAACAAACGGTTAAATGGACTTTGTCAGCTTGGCATGGCTATTGCCAGAAAAAAGGATCTAGACAATCTTTTGCCCCTGGTAATGAACGAGATCTCGAAATCACTGGATGCTGATCGCAGCACTCTGTTTTTGGTTGACTGGGAACGCATGGAACTCTGGTCGAAATTTGCTGAGGATTTGGAGGTTGATAGCATCAAAATAAAGCTCAAGATGGGAATCGTCGGGCTTTCGGTTTTATCAAGACAATTAATTAATACGGCAAATGCGTATAAGGATCCGCGTTTTAACCCGGAGATTGATGGCAGAACAGGCTTTCGCACTGAAAGCCTCTTAGCTGCCCCTTTTGTTAACAAAGCAGGAGAGATCATGGGTGCCGTGGAACTTCTCGGTAAAAAAACCGGCATTTTTACCAAGAAAGACGAGCAAGAGGTACTGCAAGTCACCTCAATGCTAATCAAGGTGGATTGGGATTCCGACAAAGAGAAGGATACGGCCAAAGGGTTAATTTATGATCTCAGGCAATCAACGCAATGTGAGCGTGGCGCTCTCTTTTTGCTTGATAGGGAAAAGGCTGAGCTTTTCTCCGAAATGGCGGAAGGCCTTGAAAGACAGAATATTCATTTGAGTTTAAATCTGGGCATAGCCGGCTTGGTTGCGATTACAGGCCAAGAGCTCAACGTAAAAGATGCATATACTGATTCACGTTTTGACAAAAAATTTGATGAAAAAACCGGATACCGAACGAGGGACATTTTGTGTGTACCTCTGAAAGATCAATCCGGTAATGTAATAGGGGTCATTGAGGCCATGAATAAAAAAACCGGCACTTTTACCGACTCTGATATAGATTTATTAAAGACCCACGCATCTATCGTGGCCATATCTGTCGAAAATGTAATGCTTTTACATGAACAGAATAGACAGTTTAGGAGTTTATTAGAAGTATTGGCGGCCTCCATCGATGCCAAAGACCACCTGACCGCCGGCCATTCTCGTAAAGTAACCGAATATGCCGTAGGCATTGCTCGTGAACTTGGCTTTGAAGAGAGTGAAATCGATATTCTGAGTGTAGCTGCGATGCTGCATGATTATGGCAAACTGGGTATAGATGATAATGTTTTGAAGAAACCGAGTCAATTAACAACTGAAGAATCCGACCATATTAAACAGCACGTATTAAATACCCGCAATATATTAGATAAAATGTATTTTATGCGGAAATACCGTGAGGTGCCTTTAATTGCTGCATGCCATCATGAGCGCCTGGATGGATCAGGGTATATGGATGGCCTTAAAGGGCAAGATATTCCTTTTATGTCTAAAATCATAGCCGTAGCCGATGTTTTCGAGGCTTTGACAGCCAAAAGGCATTACCACGAAGCCGTTTCATCGGAGGATGCCTTTAAAGTTATGAAAAAACATATTGGAACTAAGTACGATGAAAACATTGTCGAAGCTTTGAAAAGATACTGGAGTCAGAGGGCTGCAAGTAGTTAGTGTCCATCCATAATGCCGATGTAATTATTGCTTGAATGTAGATCGATTCCGGCGTATGTTCCCATTCAGACACATCCTAGATCCTGTTAAATTAGGATCATATCCAAAAGAATTGGAGTGATCCGAAGGATTCGAGGGCTCAGCATGCAAACGCTTTGGTGGCGAGTTTGCTCAATTACCGGGAGCGCTCCGAGGCTGTGCACCTGGGCTTTTTTGTTTTCTGCTGCGAGGGGTATAAAAAAAATTGATAAAAAGATTCAAGGTTCAACTCCATGGGAAAAATTTCCTCTTAAATCTTGACGGTGAACTCAAAAAGTATGGGTTTCATGCCACCAAATTTGTAAAGGCAGAGAGTCCGCAAGAGGCTGAAAAAATCGCCGTCATTTTAATGCATCAAAATCCTTATTTTAGAAAAACCGTATTAAATGGAAGGGTTGATCCCCCGAAAATTGGTTTGGAAGCAATAAAGGAAGTCAGCTTTTTACAATTTTTTGCCAAAAAATCAACAACAGGCTTTACGTTTTATCCCGAAGATGAGGAATAGGAAATTGCCCACAGGCTAAAAACACCTGTTTTGGGAGCGTTAATTAATAAATATCAACAAGCTCACGTGGCCCGCTCCCAATTGTTTGGCAACCCCAAATGTGGCTTTTACCACAAACAATAAGCCATAAGCTATGAACCGATCTAAGGATATGCGGTCATGAATTTCCCTGGTGCACGCTGCATCGACCCGGCCATGCAGCCGTTTCGGCCGGAACAGCTGGCCATCACGGTTGAAAAAAACGGCCGCCGCCTTTTCACCAAGGCCAGCCACCCGACTCGTTTCGGAAAGTATGCCGAGATCAGGACCCGCGACCATGAATTCCATTTCAACCTGAACGGTCAGATCAGGTTCATCCGCGGCCTCGGCAGCGACTGGCCTCACCCCTTCGAAGCGTTGAAACGCACCGACGGCAACGACTGGGTCTACTATTCGGTCGGCGCGGCCATTCAGATGCGGGGCATCCACAACTGGCTGGGGGAATATTACCTCCCCTGTTTCGCCTATCAAAGCAACGCGATCGTCAACTTTACCCCCTATTTCCTCCCTTCCGTCACCGGCGCGTTCGCGGCCTGGGCCCAGTTGTACGCCAACATCCGCAGCATGCCTATGGACGGACTGCCTTCCGGAACCAGGGCGTTCCTGAACCGTGTCGCCGAAAACGACGACAGTGCGTTGCATGCCCGTGCGAAAGACCTGCACACCATCATCGGCGGCCAGGTGTCCGTCCTCCCCCCGGACACGCGCCACGTTGATTACGAGGTGATCCCCCTTAACATTGCCGACGGGTGCCTCTACCATTGCAAGTTCTGCTGCGTGAAATCCTCCCAGCGCTTTCACCCCCGCTCCATGGAGAATATCCGCGAGCAGATCCGGAACCTGAAAGACTTCCACGGCCGCAACCTGCAAAACTACAACGCCCTGTTTTTGGGCAACCACGATGCCCTCGCGGCCGGTGCAGACCTTGTCTGCATGGCGGCATCCGAAGCATTCAACGCCTTTGACATCGAAAATGCCAATATAGGCTCACCTCGGCTGTTCGTGTTCGGCAACGTGGATTCTTTTTTAAAGACCGGGAACATGCTATTCGAAAACCTCGACCGGTTGCCCTTTTTTACCCACATCAACATCGGCCTCGAATCCGTAGACGCAAAAACATTGGCGGAAATCGGCAAGCCCCTTGCGGTCGCGGACATCCATGAGGCCTTTTGTAAAATGACGGACGTTAACCGGTCTCATGAAAATATCGAGGTCACGGCTAATTTCCTTTTGGGTGATCCGCTCTCTTCGGATCACCACCAGTCCCTCGCGGATTTGCTTGGCAACGTTTCCGATATCCCCCCCGGAAAGGGTGCCGTCTACCTTTCGCCCCTGGCCGGCCGCCATCAAGAGAGTGACGAGCTGCTGCAATCCTTCTTCGAGATAGAAAACAAGAGCCGGCTTCCGGTATTCATTTACCTGATCCAACGGTTATAAGTGATCTAACTAAGAATTTTTGACCGGATCTGAAATTACGATTTGGGCAACAGCCCGTCAAGATGACCCCAATTATTCGAGTAAAAATGTAGCTGGTGATTGACATCATACGACAAAAGGGACAAAATAAATGCGTGATGATGGCGTGCTTGATGACCGCTAGAAGCCTATTTGAACAAGTCATTGGGGAGATAGTTAATGTTTTATTCAATAGAACCATCTGATGACGGGAAATACATTGTTTTGAAGGTTGTGGGAGATTACACGCGGCCAATAGCGATGAAGCACAATGAGGAAGCGCATGCAATGGGAAAAGAACTGGGAATAAATCGGTATCTTGTCGACATGACGGAATCAGAAAATGTTGAAACGGTTACAGAAAATTACAACTTTGCTCATAAGGATATGATAAACACGCCGGGTATAGATCAAAAGGCCCGCGTGGCGATACTTGCAAGTCCAGGGGATCGATCACACGATTTTGTAGAAACGGTGGCAAACAATGCGGGATTGAACGTTAAGATCTTTACGGAGCGGAAACTTGCCATACACCATTTATTGCAGGATTGACAGAGGACGGCTGCCGGAGAGCTAAAAATAAATATGACGGCCAGGGTTGTAATACATAAAAGCTGAATTATTTTAGCTGCTCACCCTGACGAATCGCGTCAGGGTGTTTTTTTGCATAATCGCACAACGTCTTAAAAAACATCAGGAGACAAAAAAATGACAGAGATTTCAAAAATTACGCTTTACAGCGGCGGCCACAAGGGGGCTGAGGCGGAATTCGGCAAACTTGCCGAGGCCTGGAATATGCAAGAGGTAAATATATCATTTGAAGGGCACAATGCCGAACGCACCCGGGGCGTTAAGGTACTGAGCCCAGAAGAGCTGCAAAAGGGCGATGTCAGCATGGAAATTGTGTCCACGCGGATGAAACGCACTTACTCCCAGGTGGATAAGATCCGAAAAGTCATTCAGACTATTTTTCACATGGTCAATAGCGGCCACCACGTCATTGCGGTCGGCTGGATACAGGCGGACGACACCGTCAAGGGGGGCACCGGCTGGGGGGTCGAGTTGGCAAAACTGTTTAACCGGCCGCTGAACGTCTATGATCAGGACCGCAAGGGCTGGTTTTCCTGGGAGAACAGCCAATGGGTTGAGAACACGCCGGTGATTACCTCAGATACGTTTGCCGGCACCGGCACCCGCAACCTCTCCGATGACGGCCGGCAGGCCCTCCGCGATCTTTTCATTCGCTCTTTCGGTCCTGCGGAGCAAAAATAGTGAATGAAAGCAAACGGTGCTAAATTTGAATAGTGAATAAAGCTTATTTATTCTTAAGCTGATCGGTTCCAGGTTCAGGGTTCTAGATTCAAAGATTATAACATCTTGACATTACTCAACGTTACGACTCAATGGCAGGATTTGGTCTATCGCATCCATTGGGTCAGAATTGCTTGTTGCCTCTATTGAGGCATAACTCTTTTGAATTGAGCCTGTTAGGGTTTATCAACCCGGAACGTTGAACGTTGAACCGCTCAACCTAGGTTATTCCTTTGTCTATCTTTCCATAAACCTTCGGCAGCGTGCCAGAAT
This sequence comes from Desulfobacterales bacterium, assembly GCA_032127815.1. Lineage (GTDB taxonomy): Bacteria > Desulfobacterota > Desulfobacteria > Desulfobacterales > UBA11574 > Desulfatibia_A. Next base: position 6,469 of record JAQBHK010000044.1, on the reverse strand, counting down.
CGAAAGCACTTCAAAGGGCTGTTCGATTTCAGGAAACGTGGCTATGCCGCGAGGCTCAAGGTATGCTTTGCATTCATCGGCGTACTGTTTCTCACCGCTAAAGGTCACAAAGATCGGTTTTTCAGGGTATTTTTGCGCCAGTTCAACGATGAAATCAAAGGAGGGCAGAGCGGTTTCCTTGGTGAGCATAAGGACTGCAACAACCGCATCGATATTGGAATCGGCGAGCACCGCCTGCATGCCTTCTTTGTAAGCAAACTCAACCCCTTGAGTGGATGCAGCTCCCCAAATGTCAACCGGGTTGCGCATGCGAATGAAAGCAGGGCTGATCTCTTCGATTCTTTGAAGGCTGTGGGGCTCCAATGCCGGAACCTCAAGGCCCAGGCGAATGCAAAGGTCTGTCAGAACAACCAGCATTGCTCCGGATGGAGCCAGAAAGCTAACCCGGTTGCCCTGGGGCAGCGGAACCATGGATAACGCTTTACCGGCTAATATTAGATGGGTATAGTCCCGGATGCGAACAATACCGGCTTGACGCAGCAGGCCGTCAACTAAGCGATCTTCGCCGGCCATAGAGGCTGTATGCGCGACGGCAGCACGCTTTCCGGCTTCTGTTGTTCCGCTCTTTAGCATGACGATCGGTTTTGTGCGTGTAACCTCCCTGGCGGTCTTTAAAAATCGTTCCGGTTGTTTGAAGCTTTCCAAATAAATGATCACAGCATCTGTCTTTGAATCTTCAGCCAGGTACTCTAATGCTGTGCTCTCGTTTATATCGATGGCGTTTCCCAAGCCGATAACCCGCGCAACTCCGAAATGTTCGGCCGTAAGAATGTGTTTCATGGTATGCGTGGCAAAGTTTCCGGTCTGGGCGATATAGGAGACCTTGCCTTTCTGGATTTTATCTAAGGGGAAAAAGCTTGACGTGAAGTTATATGGTGTTGAGATATGACCTGATGTATTGGGTCCTAAAACTCTCAAATTAAATTTATTAATGATTTCAATGAGTTTTTGCTGGGTTCGGGCTCCGCTGTCGTCGACTTCAGCAAATCCCCCGGCAGAAATGACGACATGCCTGATCCCTTTGGCAGCGCAATCGGCAAGGGCCTGGACACATATTTTGGCAGGGAGAATGATAACCGCAAGATCCGCTCTTTCCGGCAGACTTTCAATTGACGGGTGGACCGGCAGGCCCAGAATTTCTCCCCCTTTGGGGTTGACCAGAAAAATCTTGCCGGTGTAGCCGTTGGCCTGGATGTTACGAATGACCTCGTGTCCGGGTTTGCCGGAAACAGCAGAAGCACCCACGATGGCGACGCTGTTGGGCTCAAAAAACGGGGCCAAGTCTTCTTTAGCTGTGGAAAAGGAACTCACATGCTGCTTCGGCTTGGCAAGTTGCTCGCTTGAATCGCTCTTTTTGTCTTTCAGAACTACCAGGGCATCCACTGCTGCCGGCTTGCCGTCCGGCCTTATTTTAAGCGGATTGATGTCGATTTGATGCACTTGTTCGTACTGCAGTGCGATCCGGCCCAGGGCAACCAGGATCTTAGATAATACATCCACATCAACAGCGGGCTGACCTCTAAAAGAATCTGTGATTTTTTGGGTCCGGATCTCGGATATCATTTCCCGTGCGTCGCCTAAAGTCAAAGGAGCGATGCGAAAAACAACATCTTCGATCAGTTCGGTGAAGATGCCGCCCAGACCGAACATCACGCAGGGCCCGAACAATTCATCCCTGGTCATGCCGCAAACAAGCTCACGCTCTCCAATTACCATTTCCTGAACCAGCAGAGCCTCACATCCTTTGATTTTCAAAAGGCGTTCACCTTCCGCACGCACATGTTCAGCGGTGCTAAGATTTAAAGCAATACCGCCCAGTTCGGTCTTGTGCCAAAGATTAGCCCCGCAGGCTTTCAAAACTATTGGATAACCGATTTTTTCAGCCTCAATCACGGCTGAATTTGCACTGTCAGCGATTTTTTCACGGCTTATTGGAACTCCAAAGCGTAAGAGAAAACGCTTGGCATCATATTCGCTCAGGGCCGTTTGTCCGCTTGCGATTGCTTTATTAATAATTTCAGTCGCTTCAAGATTATTAATGCTTGTCATATCAACTCCATAGGCTTATTGAGTTTTAAGGAACTCGGGGGTCGGGAAATTTTCTCATATAGTCGCTTCATGGAAAATCTTTTTTTAAACCGTGTGAACTCGTGTATAAGGGCTCGTAAAGAAAGAACAGAATGAATTCGATTTTTCACGAATTCATCTTTAATGATTCCGCATAAATCTCAATCGGATGCTTAATCGCAATAGATTCATTTGACTTGGAAAGCGTATCAGCGATCTGCAGCATGCAGGCCGGACACCCGGTGGCCACCTGTGAACATGCGGATGCTTTGATATGTTCAAATTTGCGCTTGCCGATACCGGACGACAGTTCATAGTATTGCAGATTAAAACTTCCACCAAAGCCACAGCACCAGTCCGACTCGGTCATTTCTTTCAAGCGATATCCCGGGTTGGCACGAATGAGTTGCCGGGGTTCCTCTATTACTCCGAGGGATTTTTTGAGATGACACGGGTCGTGATAGGTTATGTCAATGACATCTGCGCGCTGCGCTAATTCACCTTTTTCAAGACCGATTTTTGTAGCAAGAAACTGATTGATATCCATGGTTTTTTCCGCTATTTGATTTACAGCGGCTTTGATGTCGCCGGAATCGTTCGTAACCATCATGGGCCATATTTTGCGGATTGTCGCAGTGCAGGTTGCACAGGCCGTAACAAGATAGTCAAAGTCGTGTGATCGAAATTTTCCCAGATTGTGGCGCACCAGCCGGTTAAATGTAACCGTGTCGCCGGAAGAAATGGCCGGTATGCCGCAACAGCCCTGGTTTGCAGGCAGATAAATTCCGACACCGTGATAATTTAAAACATCGACAACAGATTGGGCCACGCGCGGAAAAATTTTGTCGATAAGGCACCCGACATAAAAGGCCGCTTTGATCCCGGAGTGACCCGGGTCGGAATTTAGAGACGGCAGCATGCCATGAAACGGCACCGGTGCCAGCGGCATGAAATGCCGTTTCTTCAATAATGGTGATACAAATCTGGCACAGGAAGTGCCGATAAGTTCGTTTGCAGGTTGCGTAAATATTTTTTGGAATTTTGATCCCCACTTGGCCATACGGTCAAAAAATTCCGGACGGGACAGCATCCCTCTTAAAATTAATTTTTTTGCCGGCGGCAGGCCCATATACCCGGTGAGAATGGCACGGGCTTTTATGAAAATTTCAAGGGCGTTGACACCGCTGGGACAATTGACGCCGCATGATCCGCACAACAGGCACTTATTAAGACGTGTGTACACCCCGTCAGGATCTTTGAACATTTCCTTTGTCAGACCTTCTAAAATGGCAAGTTTGCCCCGGGCGACATCGGCTTCACGGCCTGTTAAGGCAAAGAGAGGACAGACCGCCTGACACGTCCCGCACCGCATACAGACGACAAGCTGTTCTTCAAGTTCTCCCATGAGATTTGTCAGCGCTTTCATGTTTTCGAAAACTATCAAACAGTTAATTACTTATCAAGTAACTTCTCAATAAATTGTTGTAGCCATTTGGTGATACATTGCTATTCGTATTGACAGCAATAAATTCAACATTATAGCATTGGTGTGGTGGTGTTCCACAACCTTTACTGATTCCACAACCTTTTTGCGAACGCTTTAAACATTAGGTTTTAAGTGCTTGCAAATAAACATAAAAAAATAATCTAAAACCTAACACTTAAAACCTAAAACGTGATAACTTCGACTTTTTGGAATTCATCAAAATCTGTTTGATCACATAAGGAAATACCATGCAGAACCCAGACCTGATAGAACAAATGAGAGAACGAGCTGAGGCTGTTCAGGCGATTGTATCTGTAATTGGAACTATTAAAGACGCCTGTCAGTACGCCGTGGCTGTAACTAAAAAACAGGGGGGCCGGACTGTTGTTGCCGCGGGATTAAATACCGAAGAGCAGGGTTATTTGAAAAACGAGTGCGAATCATCCGGGCTCAGGCTGCTGGAATTTCCCTTAAGGCCGCATGCCAATGAAATTCACACATCGCTAACCATTGTTGACGGGGGCATCGCTGAAACCGGAACCCTGGTTCTTGATTCTACATCAGAGGATATTCGCATGGCTACAATGCTTGCAGAAACCCATGTAGCTGTATTGCACGCTTTGAAAATTAAACCGGACACCGCCGCCCTTGAGAACGAATTGAATGCCGCGCTGAAGGCGGATGTTCCATCATATACCGCTTTTATTACCGGTGCCAGTCGAACGGCGGACATCGAAAGGGTTCTGGCCATCGGCGTTCACGGTCCCCAGGAATTGCATATTCTTATCATGGAGGAGAACAGAGCATGATCAAAACAGCCCGGGATATGAAGACATATAAAAAACAGCTCAAAGAGGCCCTGGCGGACAAATTTCTCAGATCTGCTTTAGACAATTTCAATACGGCCTACAGGGAAAATCGCCCTGCAGTCTATGAAGGTATAGACTTTGAGGGACTAAAAAATGAAATTGCCGCGGGCAAGGATGCGGCCCTGCCTCACCTTGTTGAAATGTTTGAAAAATTTAAAGCCAAGGCCGAGGCTGCCGGCGCTAAGGTGCATACGGCCAAAAATGCCCGCGAAGCCAACAAGATTATTGCGGCCATTGCAAAAGAGAACCGTGTAAAAAAAATCATCAAAGCAAAATCCATGACAGCCGAGGAGACCTTTCTTAACGACCATCTGGAAAAGGAAGGCTTTACGGTGACGGAAACCGACCTGGGAGAATGGATCATTCAGCTACGCCGCGAAGGGCCGTCCCATATGGTGATGCCGGCCATTCATCTTTCCCGCTACCAGGTGGGAGATCTGTTTGCCGAGGTAACCAGGGAAAAACAAGAGTCGGGAAATATTGACAAACTGGTGAAAGTTGCACGAAAACAGCTAAGGCCGGCCTATCTGGAGGCGGATATGGGAATCAGCGGGGCCAATTTTGCCATTGCTGAGTCCGGGGCCTTAGGACTTGTTACCAATGAAGGCAACATGCGCCTGGTAACCACCCTTCCCGGAGTTCACGTGGCTTTGGTCGGTTATGACAAGTTGATTCCCGATTTGAAATCAATGTTGCGAATTATAAAAGTCCTTCCCAGAAACGCCACGGGCCAGGCGATCACTTCTTATGTAACCTGGATCAAAGGCGCAGTGGAATGCGCTGCCTCTCCTGGAGGCCGCAAAAAAATGCATATTGTTTTTTTGGACAACGGGCGTCTCGCACTTGCTCGGGATCCCGTATTTTCAGAGTCTTTAAGATGTATCCGCTGCGGTGCTTGCGCCAATGTCTGTCCGATTTACAGCAAGGTTGGGGGACACAAGTACGGCCATGTCTACATCGGTGCCATCGGCTTGATTCTGACGCTTTTTTACCATGGCAAGGAGAATGGCAGGGCCATTGTACGCAACTGCATCAACTGCCAGGCCTGCAGGGAGGTATGCCCGGTAGATATAGACCTTCCTTATCTGATTAAAAAGACCCATCGAATGATATTGCATCAAGAAGGAAAAAAACCGGTCAAAAATTTCCTTCTCTCGACAGTTATGAAAAACCGAAAATTATTTCATTTTATTCTGCGCAAGGCCTATCTTGCTCAAAAGCCGCTTGCCAAAAGAGAGCCGATGATCCGTCATCTGCCGCATTTTTTTGGAAAAGAGCACGGGTTTCGAAGTGTTCCGGTTATCTCAAAAACTCCGTTCAGAGATCAATGGCAGCAGATACGCCCACAGGTCGTTGGGCCTAAATACAAGATTGCTCTTTTCGTTGGATGCGCCATTGATTTCATTTATCCCGAGCAAGCCGGGGCGCTGCTTAAATTACTTAAGGGTCGTGGGGTTCAGGTGGAATTTCCCATGGATCAAAGCTGCTGCGGTTTGCCCTTACTGGCGGCGGCAGAGGAAGAAACTGCCAAAGACGTGGCCCTTTTGAATCTGAGGGCCATGCGCTCCGAAAATTACGATTACATCCTTACCCTGTGTGCTTCCTGCGGCTCGCACCTGAAACACAATTACCTTAAAATGTTTAAGTCGGATCCCGATGCCCCGAAAAATCTGAAGCAGTTTACCGATAAAATAATTGATTTCAGTTCTTTTATGGCAAATGTGCTGGATATATCTGCCAAAGAGTTCAAAGCAGTCCCTGAAAAAGTAGCCTATCATTCCCCCTGTCATCTTTGCAGGGGGCTGCAAGTCACCGAGGAACCTCGCAGACTGATCGAAATTGCAGGCTATGAGTATGTTCCGTCTAAAGACGAAGATGTTTGCTGTGGATTCGGAGGCTCTTATTCGGTTGATTTTCCTGAAATATCCGCAGAAATTCTCAAAAAGAAGCTGGATAATGTACAAGATTCGGATGCCCGGCTGCTGGT
>JAQBHK010000043.1:0-3532 GCA_032127815.1 Desulfobacterales bacterium | reverse complement strand
CCCATGGCCTGGCAGGCAACCTCGTCCTCCCGCAGGGCGATCCAGGCCCTGCCGATCCTGGAATTCTGCAGGCGATTTACGATAAAAATAGTAAAAATCACCAGTCCGATCATGATGTAATACAAATATATGGTTGCATGGTGAACGGAAAAATGCATACCGAAAAATGAGGGGCGTGAAATATTTGCGATTCCGCTGGGCCCGAAAGAAAATTCATTCCAGTTTTCTAAAATCAGCCGTATAATTTCACCAAACCCCAGGGTGACAATGGCCAAATAATCTCCGCGCAAACGCAGCACGGGAAAACCGAGTATGATCCCGAAAAGCGCCCCCAAAAAGGCGGCGATGGGAAGAACCGCCCAGAATCCCAGACCGTAGTGGTAATTTAAAAGTGCGTAGGCATAGGCACCCACCGCATAAAAGGCCACATACCCGAGATCCAGCAGACCGGCAAGCCCCACAACGATATTAAGGCCCAGCCCGAGCATAACATATATCAGGCCCGTGACCATGATATTGGTTTGATACAAAGAGAATATAAAAGGGAACACCAGGGCAAATACGGATATGGCAATCAATACCGGAACGAAAATTTTGGGTTCTTTTGAGATTCTGCGGGTAAAGGGTATTGTGTCGCTTTCTCCTGCTTCGGCCTTTTTCTTGCCCGTCTCCTGTTGTTTCAGGAAATAGCGCCATACAAAACTGAGCAAGAAACTTCCAATCCCTACCATCAGCATGTTGTTCCAGCGCCACTCGACCACATTTTCCACGGTGTTGACCCGGATAACCATTATCGGAAAGGTCAAAAACATGAACCAGATGGAAATCAAACAAGATTTTTTTATTTCTTGAGCGCTAATCAATCCGTAAATCCCAACCCGGATAAACCGGAAATCAAAAAAATATCACGAAAGCTCGAAAGTACGAAAACACGAAAAATATTCAATTTTCTAATTCTAAATAAATATTTTGCCCAAAAAAACTCGCAGCCCGCAACACGCAACATATCAATTGAGTTGGACTCAAGTGGGAGGGGTCACACCTTCTCTGTGTCTGTCCGCCCCAGAATTCCTGCCGGTCTGAAAATCAGGATACAAACCAGGATTACAAAGGCAAAAACGTCTTCATAGTCGCTGGAGACATACCCGGTAAAAAAGCTTTCCGTCCAACCCAGCACGAGGCTTCCCAGGACGGCACCGGGGATGCTGCCGATGCCGCCAAGTACCGCCGCAACAAACGCTTTTATCCCGGCGATAAAGCCCATATAAAAATTGATCTGGCCGATATGGGAGGCAATCAACACGCCGCCTATCGCTGCGGTTGCAGAGCCGACCACAAATGTGACGGAGATGACCCGGTCCACATCCACCCCCACCAGCATGGCCATATTCCTGTCCTGGGCGGTTGCCCGCATGGCTTTCCCTATTCTGGTGAACTTGATCAGAAAGGTCAGCAGAATCATGACCGTTGTCGTGGTGACCAAGATAACAATCTCCGATGAACTGATGATATGTTCATAGGCTTGGTTGAATGTAAATTCCGGAATCAGGCTGGGAAAGGGCAAAAAGTCGGACGTCTGGGCTAACAACACATAGTTTTGAAAAAAGAGTGACATCCCGATGGCGCTGATTAGCGCCGACAGGCGCGGGGCCTTTCTCAGGGGTTTATAGGCCAGTTTTTCGGCGGTAAAACCGTATGCCGACGAATACACTATGGCTGCAATCGAAGCAATTACCAGAATCGCAATATGATTCCAGCCCAGCATCGTAAGCACACTGGCAACAATCAAGGCTGTAAATGCGCCGATCATGTAAATTTCACCGTGGGCAAAATTGATCAACTCAATGATGCCGTAAACCATGGTGTAACCCAGCGCAATGAGTGCGTAGATGCTCCCCCGGGTAAGCCCGCTTAAAAAAAGTTCAGCAAAATATTCCATATATTACAAGTAAAGATCCTGGTCCAGAGGGCCAGGCTTTAGTTTCACCCCATAGAGATGCACCTATCTCAAATAGAGTAAATTAAATTCCAAAAATCAAATATCAAATATCAAACAAATAACAATGACCAAAATTCGAAAATCCAAACAAGGCCTCTTCCTGGAAAGTTTTGGTCATTGAATATTGGAATTTGTGATTTATTTGTAATTTAGTGCTTGGAATTTGTGATTTTATACACAAGATTCTAAGACAGAGCCAGATATCTCTGACTTGGCCCAAAGGACCAAGTTTTTCAGTACTTAATAAAAAAACGGGGGACAGGCAAGAATGCTTGTCCCCCGATCCATGTTTGAATCGTTTAACTATTTAACCTCAACATATTTGCCGTTTTGCACCTGATACACAGAAAAGCCGACACCGGTTGCATCTCCTTTTTTGTCAAAACTGATTTTTCCAACCGGCGTTTCAACATATTCGCTCCTCAAGGCCTTTTCGATGGCCGCATACTCCGTAGAACCGGCCTTTTCGATAGCGTTGAGAAGGGCCAGGGTAGCTGAATACGCCTCGAGAAAGAATGCACCGGGGTCTGTGCCGTAAGCCTTTTTGTGAGCTTCATTGGCTACGGTTGTCAAAGGATTCTTTGATACATCTTTAGGACCTGTGGCATAAACACCCTCGGCATAATCTTTGGCAACCTTGATAAAAGTGTCGTCCCTGACGCCGTCATCAGAAATAAAGATGGTCTTCATCTTCTTTTTGCGCATCTGAGTTACAATCTTGGAAGCTTCGGGATGATATCCGCCGAAAATCACGGCTTCGGCCTTAGAGCGCTTTATTTTCTGAACAATCGCGGAATAATCTACCGCACCCGGGGTAATTCCTTCGTACAAAACGACTTTAGCCCTTGGGTCTTGTTCCAGAAAGAGTTTGGCGAACTCAGCCAGTCCTTTTCCGTAATCACCTTTGTCATGCAGCACGGCGATATTTTTTAACTTCAATACGTCCAAGGCAAAGTCAACTTCAAGTTTTGCCTGGGCGTCGTCGGAGGCGATGGTACGGAAAAAATTGGGGTAGTCTCCGCTTTGGGTCAGGGCCGGATTTGTGGCTGAAGGGGACATAACGATGATCTTTGCATCTTTATAGATACCCAGCGCCGCTTTCGTAGCTCCGCTGCAAATGTGGCCCAGAACTACATCCACCTTCTGGGACAAAAGCTTGGTGGCCGTGTTGGTGGCGACTTCCGGCTTGCACACGTCGTCTTCAACGAACAGTTCCACCTGCTTGCCGAGGACACCGCCTTTGGCATTAATGTCTTTGACGACGAGTTTGGCGGCGTTTACTGATGGAATTCCATAAGAGGCGAGGTCGCCGCTGTGGGGTCCGGCAACGCCAAACTTTATCACGTCGGCGGCAAGTCCCAGGCCGGGTATGGTCATCACCATAAAAACGGTGATAAAAGCAGTAATAAAAAGTTTGCCAAAACAATTTTTCATCATAGTTTGTTCCTCCTTTTGAATTTTGTTAATAAAAGATACATTTTATACCAATCTTAGAAGACTATTTATAAAAATATGACAATGTTGATTCAAGCT
>JAQBHK010000042.1:0-3037 GCA_032127815.1 Desulfobacterales bacterium | reverse complement strand
GCACTCGAACATACTGAAACGGTAAGAATCGGTGCTTTGAATTTGGATGTTTGTCATTGGCAAAAATCACCTGTGTGCTGCCAGAGCGCTACGCTTTAGGAGCGCTTCGCTTGAGGGAAAAGCGTTAATCAAAATTCCCCTAAAGGCCGTCAGGCCGCTCCTTAAACAAAGTGCTCCTCAAGCGCAGCGCTCATTGACAAAGGATTAAAACTCTATGAACGACCGTTTAGAATTAAGTTGGTTAATATTGATAGGCAGAAAGGTTTGAACAATGTGGCAACTATTGAAGTCTGATATGGAATTTTTAGTGGAGTCAGACTTCATATACCTGCCTCTTTTGCTTGATCCGGCAATAGGAAAAGAGGTCCAAGCCATTTTTAACCCTGGAAAACCCATGGAGAATCCCGGACATCCGCAATCAAAAACAATTATTACCCATCAGGACAGACAGTTCGTAAAAGCGCTCAGCATACACTCTCTTTTAGAAAATTACGAAGTAATCAACGCCTATGATTATAAACGCCGGCGCAAAGAATTCCTAAGAGAATATCAGCTTACGCGCCAGGTCGATGGTATTTTATTAGATGATACGCTTAAAACAATTCTTTTCCAGGTAATGCCTTATTTTATCAAAAAAAACAGAGGGCTGCGGCGCATAAAACTGAAAGATGAGGAAATACTGGACCTTATCGGTGCAAAGATCGATATCCCCGAAAAATATTATAAAGAGGCAAAAACATTTCGTCATGTGGAACCTCTAAAGGCAATCCTTAAAGAACTGGAAAATAATAAGCCGCTCTTCAAGCCTCCCGGAAATGGACTGCTCTCAACTCACCAGCTACGTGGCTGGTTCCATGACGCCGTCCATGCAAAAATTTTGGCCAGTGAGCATGATCGTCTAACAAAGGCACTGCAAATACGCCTGCAATTCAGTCAGGCAAAACCGGAGCATGCTGCAACATTGCTTTATATTGCAGATACGGGCTCCTTGGAGATAGATGGTTTCGGCTTTGCCAGAAAAAATGCCTATAAGGGAGAATACTATGTATATAAACGCATCGGAGAGTACATCCTTAAGGATTACTGCGCGCGCAGCTATTTATTTCCGGACTGCCGGGTAGCGCTTTCAACTTATACGCCTTTCAGGCCTTTTGTCATGGAAAAGTACAAACACCCATTTTTGCTGCGTCACAAATCAGGGCAAGAAATCTGTATGAAACATTTCACACCACCCAATGAGTTTACAGCAGAAAACGCCATCAGGATCCTGGAAGAGGGTCTCACGGCGTTGCGTTATGGTTACGATGCCCGACGTCGCAACGGTTATCACAGCCTGGATCGCACATGGGTGCATGTACCCACAATAGACTTTGAAGACTACCGTATTTAAGTCCAATATTCTAATTAGCCTCTTAGTTGTTAATTTTATGTATTTTATGGCAAAAAATTAAAATCAATCACGCGCGAAGCACCCGAAGAGGGAAAATCACGAAAGAAAGAAAACACGAAATTTTAATAATTTTTCTTCGTGTTTTCGTGTTTTCGTGTTTTCGTGATAACTAATTTCTTTTAATTCCAGCATGTCCGGGTTAAGCCAAAAATAACATGAATTTATTGCACCACATAAAGCGTAAGCGGGCCAAACAAAAACGAAAACAGCCTATCAGACGGAATGTCTTTAATCAAATTTGCAGTCTTGTAAAACAGTATGACCTTAAAGAGAGTTTTCTAAACGTTCTCGATAAGGTTGAGGATGATCTGCCCGGAGAAAACTTTAAGTTTAACCGCGTAAGGCTAAAAACGCCGCTGGAAAGCTCTTTATTTTCCCTGGCAACTAAAGATGAGTATTTCCTCACTATGTCGATAATAAGTGAAGTTGACAATGCCTATCTTAAGTTTGCAAATTCACCCGAAGAGATCCTTTTGTGCGGACCTTTATATCGCCTTAACCCTTCGTTAACTAATCAGAAATTGATGCGATATCATTTTGAAACTCTGCTTTTGCATGAACGCTCCAAGGCAACCAATAATGAACCGAACAATAAAGCGACAGATGTAATTAAAACAGATACTATTAAAACTTAATTCGGGCATAATCCAAATGAAAAAGATTTTTTATCACGAAAGACCGAAAATACGAAAACACGGAAAAGATTATTAATATTTCGTGCTTTCCTTCTTTCGTGTTTTCGTGATTGTTTTTCTTTTTTACCAGCAATGAATCGGAAGTGATGAAAATGGATAACGGAATATCAAAGCAAAAAAAGCAGCGTATAGAGGAAAAAATCGCCCTGTTAAGAGAAAATCAGGAAAATGCGGCTATTCAGGAAATTATCGATTTTAACAAGACGCCTGCTGATCTGAAAGCAGATATGGACCGCTTCGTAATCGGACAGGAACAAGGAAAAAAAATTATGTGTACGGCCATTGCTTTTCACTACCGCAGGCTGGGTCAGGCACTTAAAAAAGGAATGGCTGCAAGCAGCGGGGACATTGATATTGCCCTGCGCCATACGATAACTCCCAAAGCCAACATTATGATCATCGGGCCCACCGGGTGCGGCAAAACGTTCACCGGCGAAACTGCGTCAAACCTGGTAGGTGTATCCTTCGTGCATGAAGACATGACCAAGTTTAGTGAAGTCGGCTATGTTGGACAGAATGCCACCGATATACTGGTTGACTTGCTTTTGTCAGCCGGCGGCAATCCGAATGTAGCCCAGATGGGCATCGTCTATTTTGATGAGATAGACAAGATTGCAACTGAAACCATCGCTTATAAAGACGTGTCAGGACGCGGTGTGCAAAAAGGGCTTCTACATATGGTTGACGGATCCGAAAACACCCTTCACATCGGCAAGGAAAGAATTTCCTTATCGACCAAGCACGTGCTGTTCATTGCCGGCGGGGCTTTTGAAAATCTTGACCGCATCGTCAAAAACCGCATGGCCAGACAGGGTCTTGCAGGAGATTGGCGCCATTTTCTGATGGCAGATGATCTGGTCTCCTTTGGTATGGAAAGACAACTCGTGGGGCG
>JAQBHK010000041.1:0-4048 GCA_032127815.1 Desulfobacterales bacterium | reverse complement strand
GGTTTCCAATTCATTGAAACATGCATTCCCCCAGCAGAGAGAAGGCAATATCAGCATTATCTTACAATCAACCAATGAAGATGAGCTTGAGTTAACAGTGTTGATTTTCGTATTAAATTAACGCCAAACTTCTGATTATTTTGAAGCATTTGAGAATTTTTCGGATTATTTAAACAAGTAGGGACCGACCTTTGGGGTCGGTCCGGTTTTAGTTTTAGAATTTCGATTCGTTATCTTGATTTACTCCTAACCGAGACATAAGAAACTGCTGGTCGTTACAGATTTTTTGGATACTCATCAGCATCATATTTACCAAAAGATCACTGAGTCGAGCAATGATTTCATCCATGCTTCTTTCATATTCCCATTTTTCGTGTTGAGTCATCATAACATTCTCCTTTAATAGCGACAATTAAAAGATTTCGGTAGCCGCCAATCTGACATGTTCGGCATTGACCAGGGTTGACTGTTGCTCGGCAGCGGCGATAAGCGCACCGCGAGCCAGGTGGTTTGCTTTTCTAAAAAGCCCTCCGGAGCCTTGATGGATGGCGGTGACGGCGGTAGGGTCAAAAAGCATCTGATCGATACCGGCGATGGCAAGATGATGCTTAAGGTATTTTTCCATTCCGTTAAGATCAATGCCTTCAAGATGGCTTTTGGCCACTATTCTGGAGGCCAATGGTTGCGAAGAGCGATAGGTAAGATTATCGATAAGATTGTTTTGTCCTGCCAGGATAATAGGTAGCCATGGTTTGGAGTCTTTTTCAAACTGGCAGATGGTATGCAGTTCGGCAAATACTTCCAAACGCGTCAATGATGCCTCATCGACAATCAGGACGATTTTCATTTTTTTCTCACATATCAGGTTGGTTATTTCTTTTTTAATCATCCGGACCATAATGACTTTGGAGTTGCTTGAAAGATGGATATCCAAAACTTCAACAAACTGTCTGTAAAATTCCATAATAGAGCCGGAAGAAGCCGTTATATAGAGCGTGCGATATTCTGAGGGATGCAGCTTTTCCATGGCATACCTTAGGGCGGTGGACTTGCCGCTGCCGACCTCTCCGGTGACAAGCCCAATGGCTCCCAGACGGATGACATAATCAAAGCGTTCTTTGATATTCGAAATGACAACCTAAAACTGACCCCCTACGCTAACCCAAAATTGACCCCCCATGTTTAGGGTTACACCCCCAGTTAGGGGAAGGGCGCCGTGGAACGGCAGAGAATGAAGGGAGCCCGTAGGGCGACCGCAGTTCTCTGCCGTTCCACGGCGGGTCCATGCCTTTTTAACGTCCCGTTTATGTATAAAATTTCATTAAGTTCTTTGCTTTTTGTTCACTGTAACAGATATCGGACCTGGATACGCCATCAACCCATACAGGATAATTATATCCGCATTGGCTTATCAAGAGCCCTCCGTCCAGATCGGTTATCATCTCGATGTTCTCATCATCAGTGTAATCATCAAACCATGTGGTATTCTTTTGTGAAATCTTAAGGCAAATCGACATCAATCGACATTTGAGAGTGTTGTAAATTGTTAGATTCATTTTTTATTTCCTTGTCTCAACGTTTCTTTAAGCCGGTAACTATCCCAATCGCAGTTAATGATATGGGCTTTATGAGTAACGCGATCCAGCAGCGCTGCGGTGAGGCTTGGATCTCCAAAAATCTCAGTCCAATCCCCGAAGCCCTTGTTGGAAGTAATAATCACCGGCTTTCTTTCATGCCGTTCAGCCAAAACCTGAAACAGCAGATCGGCACCTTCTTTTGAAAACGGAATGTAGCCAAGTTCGTCAATCAACAAAAGTCCATAACCGGCATAGCGTTTTAGAACGCGGGACAATATCTTCTCATCCCTTGCCTCGATCAATTCGTTGGCAAGGGCGCAAGCGGTTGTAAATCGGGTTCGAACCCCCAACCGACATGCTTCCATACCTAGGGCTGTGGTCAGATGAGTTTTGCCCGCTCCGCTTTTGCCCAAAAAAATCACATTGCGTGCCTCTTTAATGTATTGACCATTTAGCAACTGCTTTATCAACCGAATATCAAGACCTGGTGCAGCTTCAAACTTGAAGGTGTCAATAGGTTTTAGCAACGGAAACTTTGCATCCCGTATACGGCGCTTGCGGCCGTTTTCCATGCGGGCCGCCACTTCAAGTTCGGTGATGTTTAACAAAAACTCGGAAGGATCTAAGCTGGCTTCTCTTGCCTGGCGAATACAGGACTCCAAATTGGCAATGACCGCGGCAAGCTTTAGAAACTTCAAATTTTCCAATATTTGCACTTTCACCACCGGCTTCATATGCCACCTCCGATCTGATCATAAACCGACACATCGGCAGGTGCAAACCGCAACCAATTGTCAAGCGGCGCGATAAAAGGATCACTGTTTTTCCCGGCATTTTGTAAAAGATGAACCACCGCGTCACTGCAGCTGACATTTGCCGAAAGGGCAGCTTCCACGGCGCCGATTACATCGTCTTTGGGGTGCTCTTTAAAAAGCATCAATACCAAAATGAACTCTTTGGTCCCTTTGGTGTCTCCTTGCTTTTGACGAAAACGCGTAAGTAGCGCCTCAAGACATTGGGGCCAATCTTTTCGCCACTGGAGAATCGGCCTGGCACTGTCAAATGCCTGAGGACGTTGGTGGATTAGATCCAAATAATGCATCGGATCCAGCTGCCATTTGTTGTTGCCAAACAATCTCTGATGCACAGCCATCTTTTGACCACCACAATAAAGCTCGACCCGATCAATATACATTACCGCCGATATCTTTCTGCCCGCATACTCGGTGGGTACCGAATATCGGTTTTTATCCACATGGCCGGTAGAAAATTTATCCGCCTTGCCCGACCACGTATCAATGTTGCTAAATGGCACGCCCGGCAGCGGCAAAAGAAACTGTTTCTCATGCTCGTAGAATTCCTCAACGATTTTGTCCCGGCCTGCGATGCGATGCCCCCCGTACCTTATGCATTGAGCAAGCAACCTTTCATTTAGCTGCTCAAGACTGTCAGCTATCGGAACCGGCACCATGTAGTTGCGGCGGGCGTAACCTACAAGCCCCTCAACACCCCCCTTTTCATGGCCCTGACCAGGGTTGCAAAACCGGGGTATAAAATTATAGTATCCCTTAAATTTTAAAAAACTCTCTTGGATCCGGCGATCTTTGCCCCTGAGTACCTTTTGCACTGCGGCAGTTAAATTGTCGTAGATCAAAACCGAAAATATTCCACCAAAGAAGAAAAACGCCTGGATATGCCCCTCAAACAGCGCCTGCTGACGCTCACAGGGGTAACATTGAACAAAGTGCTTGCCGCTGCCTTTGGATCGCATGCAAAACAACTTCAGTGCCGTTTGCTTCCCGTCAAGGATAGCTACACAGTTGCCCCAATCAATCTCCGCTTCTTGCCCCAGTGGCGCATCACAGGGAATAAAAACGTTGCTGTTTTTGTGAATACCCAAATTGATCCGCTTCTCGTGCACATAACGTCGCACAGTCGCCTCTGCACCCGAGAACTCATGTTCCTGTTGCAATCGATGAAATATGCGAACCGCCGTGTGTCGCTGCTTCTTGGGGTTGTTCTTGTCATCTTCAAGCCATTTGTCGATGATACCCAGATAGGGACCCAACACCGGATAAGACTGCCGCTGTCCCCTCGATCTGTAGCCGCTGTACTCACCTCTTAATGCTCTTTTTATCGTGTTTTTGCTATGCCCTGTCTCTCGGGCAATCTGTTTGATCTTTTTGCCGTAAACCCGATACGCTGTCCGAACATAATCATATTGATCCACTTTAAGCATTCTCCTTTATACCTCCAGTTTTAGGATTTTTGATCGTAAATCCTAAATACCAGAAGTCTGCTTCAGGGGGTCAATTTTAGGTTAGCGTTTTACCGTTTAGGGGGTCAGTTTTAGGTTAGCGAAACTAACGGTGATCCGGTCGATGTGAAAATCTGGTTTTCAGCGGACCAGGCGCGATATATTAAAGAAAGAAATTGGTCCAAAACCCAGAAAATTGAAGATCAGGAAGATG
>JAQBHK010000040.1:0-2728 GCA_032127815.1 Desulfobacterales bacterium | reverse complement strand
CATGCTAATAAAAAAATATCTGGGCCAAACTATGGCTGATATGGGATTTATTACCACGCAGCAGCTCGATGAAGCACTACAAAAACAAAAACAAATAATGAAAGGAAAAACATCGCCCGAAAGGTTGCAAAGGAACAGATTAGTCACAGAAGCACGACTTGCTAAAGAGAAAGATATGCCCCCATTAATAGGGCAGATATTGACCAAGATGGGATATGTTACAAATGAACAACTTGAGCAAGCCCTGCATGAACAGGAAAAAACGTTTCAAGCCTATATGTCATTGGAAAACGAAAAGTTGGGAATCGCGGTTGAGATAAGCGCCCTGGTCAATTCCACTCTTAGTCTTGCGGAAGTTTTACATCTTATCATGACCCATGCAAACCGTGTAACCAACTCCGTTGCAAGCACCCTGATGCTGGTTGATGAAACCACAGGAGAGTTAGTGTTCAGTGTACCCACAGGACCTAAAAAAGATAAACTGATTGATATTCGCATTCCACCTGGTGAGGGCATTGCAGGTTGGGTTGTGGAACATGAGAAGCCTGCTTTGATCCCTAATGTCAAAGAGGATGCAAGATTTTATCCAAAAATTGATGAAATAAGCGGGTTTGAAACAGAATCCATGCTGTGCGTCCCGCTGAAAGCAAAAACAAAATTGATAGGTGTTTTAGAGGCTATCAATAAAGTTGATGGAACATTTTTTACTGAAGAAGATGAACTGCTTTTGAGCCTGTTTGGCTATCAAGCCGCCGTGGCGATCGAAAATGCCAGACTCTATGGCGAATTAAAGGAACAATTGGAAGAGAGCAAGCAGACCGAAAAGGCTTTGCGGGAAAGTGAAGAAAAACTGACCAGAGCAAAAAAAATGGAAGCATTGGGACTGTTGGCAGGTGGTGTCGCCCACGACTTAAACAACGTACTTTCAGGGATTGTAAGCTATCCGGAACTGCTTTTATTAGATTTGCCCAAAGACAGTAAACTGAGAAAACCTATTGAGACAATACAAGCGTCTGGGCATAGGGCTGCTGCTATAGTCCAAGATTTATTAACAGTGGCAAGAGGAGTAGCCATCACCAAAGAACCGCTGAATTTAAATACCATAGTTGAAAACTTCTTGCTTTCTCCTGAGCTTGAAAAACTTAAACGTTACCATCCTACTGTTACGATCAAGACCAACCTTGATACCGATTTGTTTAACATAAGCGGTTCTGACGCTCATCTCAGAAAGGTTCTAATGAACTTAGTCTCAAACGCTGCGGAGGCTATTGAGAGCAGCGGCAATGTTATCATATCGACCATAAACCTTTATATAGATAGACCTATAAAGGGTTATGATGATGTACACGTGGGTGAATATGCCGTATTGTCTGTATCAGACAGTGGTCCAGGAATATCACCAGATGACCTGGAGAGGATTTTTGAACCATTCTACACAAAAAAGGTGATGGGTAGAAGCGGTACAGGTTTGGGACTGGCTGTTGTATGGAATGTTGTACAAGACCTCAAAGGGTATTTAAATGTGACAAGCAAGAAAAACGGCACAACATTTGAATTGTATTTTCCAATAACCAGAGCTGAATTATCAGAAAAGGACTTGTCCATACCCATTAAAGACTACAAAGGAAACGGAGAAACTATCCTGGTTGTCGATGATGTGGAAAGTCAAAGAGAGATATCCTGTTATATGCTAAATAAACTTGGCTATAAAGCTAAGGCCGTTTCCAGTGGCGAGGAAGCTGTCGAATATTTGAAGGAACATACAGTCGATTTAATATTGCTTGATATGATTATGGACCCGGGAATAAATGGTCGCGAGACATACGCAAGAATAGTAAAGATGAATCCTAACCAAAAGGCTGTCATAGCCAGTGGGTTCGCTGAAACGGATGACGTGAAGGAAACTCAAAAATTGGGGGCAGGCCAATACATAAAGAAGCCGCTAACATTAGAAAAGATGGGCATAGCCGTTAGGGATGAGTTGAAAAAGTAGCTCCCCCTCAACAACATGCCTGAACTGAGGCCGGGAAGGCCCGTATCTTACGGTCTGGCCTCTGAAACCTAAATTCAGCTATTATTTCAGAAGTTTTTCATGTCAAAGTAATAGAGGGAAATAAGGGTATGAGTATTAATGAACTAATAGTACGCGTGGAACGGTTTCAGGGAAGAGATCAGTATGTTGGACAAGAAAAAAGAAAATATGTTAGGTTATTATATCCACCCCAAAAAAGACCCGTGTTAAAAGCCGGAAATTATAAAGTGGAAGTTGTTGATATTTCCGAAGAGGGAATGAAACTTTTTAATTATATGCAACATAAGTTCGGACCATATATCCAAGGAATGGTAGCATTTCCAAGCGGCGTATCTTATGAGGTAAATGGGCAGGTCTTATGGCAATTTAAAAACGAGTTGGGCATGCTTTCCAGCCGCTTACCACGTTTCATTATTGAAGAAGAGGTTGAATATCTTTTACGGTATTTTCAAGAAACAGAGGCTAAACCGTATTGAAAATCGTGCTCTTTATCTCTTGCATAGCGCCTTTTACTGTCCACCGGAAATTGAAGACAACTGCCATGAGCCCACTAAATAAATAATGGTCATTACCGGGAAACGATGCTGTACTGAATTTTTCATGTAAAATTTATGCGAAATTTTGCTGGACTCAACCCCGATGCCGGCATTTTTGACTTGCCCATGAACCGATGAACTTGTGAGAAATTCAGGAGCA
>JAQBHK010000039.1:0-3395 GCA_032127815.1 Desulfobacterales bacterium | reverse complement strand
GCAATCGCCGACAACAGGTGCTGTTACCGGAATGTTTTTGCGTATCGAAGTGGGATCGATATCGATGTGCACGATCTTGGCCTTGGGAGCAAAGGCATTAATCCTGCCGGTAACGCGGTCGTCAAAGCGCACACCGATACCTACTAAAAGATCGCATTCTCCCGTGGACATATTGGCCCGATAGGTGCCGTGCATGCCGATCATGCCGAGCCACAGAGGATCGCTGGCCGGGAATCCGCCCAGGCCCATGAGCGTGCTGGTTACAGGAGTTTGAGTGCTACGCGCAAGTTGGGTGAGTTCCTTGGAAGCGTTGGAAAGGATTACACCGCCGCCGGACAAAATCACAGGATTTGTGGCCTTTTTGATCAGCTCAACAACCTTGTTAACCTGTTTTATATTCGGGTTGTAGGTTGGATTGTATGTTTTGAGTTTGACCTTTTTGGGGGCCTTGTAATCGATAGCGTTGACGGAGACATCCTTTGGAATATCTATCAGGACAGGTCCGGGCCGGCCGGAAGCGGCTATGTAAAATGCTTCTTTAATTACTCGGGCCAGATCTTCGGTACGCTTCACCAGGTAGTTGTGTTTGGTACACGGTCTGGTAATGCCGACCGTGTCGACCTCCTGAAAGGCATCATTGCCGATCAGATGAGTGGGAACCTGTCCGGTAAAGATAACCACCGGAATGGAATCCATATAGGCCGATGCAATACCGGTGACCGTGTTGGTTGCCCCGGGGCCGGATGTTACCAGACAGACACCTACGCGGTTGCCGGCCCGGGCGTAACCATCGGCGGCATGCACCGCACACGCTTCCTGACGGACCAGAATATGCCGTATATCGCTTTTGGACAGCTCGTCATAAATGTCAATGACGACACCGCCCGGATATCCAAAAATTGTATCGACACCTTCCTCTTTGAGCACCTTCAACATGATTTGTGCGCCTGTCATTTTCATCTCCGTACCTTCCTTTGTGAATTAGTTGTAATTAAGGCTAAAAAAAAATCCGTTACCGGCTTTTAGGGCTGATAACGGATTTTGTATTTTGTTTTGAGGTAAAATTTATACCATTATCAACCCCTTTGCCTCGTAGCAAATAAGTACATCTACTACGAGGAGAATAATAAGGCTAATAAGGTTGTTAATGGTGGAAGTATTTTTCATAATAATTTTATTTTAATGTATATTGGTTTGATCGGCTTATTTAACAACCAAGGTTCTTATTGTCAAGCTTTTTCTATAAACCCGCAACCTTTGGTCTGGCAGGTAAGCGAGGTCCCGTCTTTTTTGGTGGTTTTTTCTACCAGAAGATGGACACCGCAAAGGGGACAATCTTTGGCTATTGGTTTGTCCCAGATTGCAAAGTTACAATCCGGAAACCGGCTGCAGCCGTAAAAAATTTTGCCGCGTTTCGATTTACGCTGCATAAGATTACCGCTGCAGTCTTTTTGCGGGCAGTGGACACCGGTTTCCCGGGCGGAATTATCGGAAAATAGGGATTGGGTGTGGTTGCATTCCGGATAACCGCTGCAGGCAAGGAAAGCTCCGTACTTACCCTGTTTTACAACCATTGGCTGTTTGCATTTATCACAAAACTTGTCCGAAACTTCTTCAACTGCAGGTTCTATGGGATGAATTTTGCCTTTTTCATCGCGGGTATAGTTCCTGGTATATTTGCATTCAGGATACCCGTTGCATCCGAGGAAATGTCCGTTTTTTCCGACCTTAATATGGAGATTGGAGTTGCATTGGGGACAGGAACGGCCCGTGGACAGACCAACGCCTTTTAAGCTGAGCATACCTTCGGACGCTGCCTCGAGTTCCTTTTTAAAAGGGTTGTAGAAGCGGGTGAGGATTTCTAAAGAATCGACTTCTGCAGTTTCTATGCGGTCCAGATCGTTCTCCATCTTGGCTGTAAATTCGACATCAAGGACATCAGGAAAGCTTTGCACCAAAAGGTCGTTAACGATAAATCCCAGTTCGCTCGGCCTGAAATATCTTTTAACCAGATCCACATACCCTTTTTCTCTGATGGTTGAAAGGATGGTAGCATAGGTGCTGGGACGGCCGATTCCGTTTTCTTCGAGTTCTTTGACTAAAGATGCCTCGGAAAACCTTGGCGGCGGCATTGTAAAATGTTGTTTCGGTTCTAATTTGTTGAGTTTTAAAACCATACCTTCGACGAGCTGGGGGAGCTGCTCTTCTTTCTTTTGAATCTCTTTTTCGATTTCAGCGTCGGCTGATAGATAAAGCGTCATAAAGCCTTGGAATTGAACCGATGATCCGCTGACAGTAAACAGATAGAGACCGGCTTTGATCGATACTGAATTCTGATTTATTATGGCGGGTTTCATTTGGGAAGCCACAAAGCGCTGCCAGATCAGGCGGTATAAGCCCAGCTGGTCATTGGATAGAAACGGAGCTATTTTCTCCGGGGTATTATAGACGGATGTCGGCCGAATGGCCTCATGGGCATCTTGAGCTTTTTTACGATTTTTAAAAAACCTGGGCTTGTCTAAAACATAATCTTGACCGAATTGCTCCCGGATAAGTTGGAGGGCCTCGTCGGCAGCCTCCTTTGAGATCCTGGTGGAATCGGTACGCATATAGGTGATAAGACCTTCAGGTTCACCAGGTCCAAGATCAATACCTTCGTAAAGCTGCTGCGCCACGACCATGGTCTTTTTGGCAGAAAACCTGAGTTTGCGGATAGCTTCCTGCTGAAGAGTGCTGGTGACAAAAGGAGGTAAAGGGTTCCGTTTTTTAGTCTTTTTTGTTACTTTATCAACTACATACTTTTCTGCGTCCAGATCCGCGAGAATGGCATTCGATGTCTTTTCATCGGCAATTTTAAGCTTCTTGCCGCTCTTTTTGGCCAGTTTTGCCGTAAACGGCGGAGGTGCGTTGTCTTCAAGGTGCGCGGTTATGGACCAGTACTCCTCAGGCTCAAAAGCCTGTATGGCACGCTCTCTTTCACAGATAATGCGCACGGTAACCGATTGTACCCGGCCCGCACTGAGACCGCCTTTTACTTTGCGCCACAGCAAGGGTGAGATCTGGTAGCCGACAAGCCTGTCCAGTATCCTGCGGGCCTGCTGGGCCTCATATTTATGGCGGTGAAGTTCTTTAGGAGATTCGATGGCTTCATTGACGGCATTTCTGGTAAGCTCATGAAAAAGGACACGGTGAAATCTTCGCCCTTTTTTCTTGAGGATTTCGGCCGTGTGCCAAGCGATAGCTTCACCCTCTCTGTCCGGGTCGGGAGCAAGGTAAATATCCACGCTGTCGCCGGCAGCTTTTTTTAAAGACCGGATCACTTTTTGTTTGCCGGTAATGTAAGTATATTTTGGCTTGAATCCTTCTTCAATGTCGATACCGATTTCTTTGGGGGG
>JAQBHK010000038.1:0-5503 GCA_032127815.1 Desulfobacterales bacterium | reverse complement strand
AGCTTTTCCCGTTTTGACATCTTATAATCGGCAAGTCCTTTGTCCACCAGATAGTTGGTATAAAGAATCCACTCGGCGATGGGTGCACAAATAGTTGCAAACCCTTTTTCGGCAAGGCTTTCTGTTAAATACTGGCGTGAGAGTGCATCCCGCCGGACAAATATCTCGCCTATAAGGGAAATTGTGGGTACCTCCCGGGGCGGACGCTTCATCGGGATCCGGGCAAATATCCCGGCGGCTTTTGCGAATTGTTTTTCCAGTCGGGAAAAATCTCCTTTTTCCAGTGCAGCTATCAATAAGCTCCACTCGCGATCGAATATTTGCATTCCAGCTTCAGGATCGACGGCATTGGCCAGTATCATCGAGCGGATGTCTTCCATGGCATC
The DNA here is from genome assembly GCA_032127815.1 of Desulfobacterales bacterium. Taxonomy (GTDB): domain Bacteria; phylum Desulfobacterota; class Desulfobacteria; order Desulfobacterales; family UBA11574; genus Desulfatibia_A. The sequence goes on along the minus strand of JAQBHK010000038.1, from coordinate 5,117 downwards.
GGATACGATAACTCCCCACCATACCCGGCGAACAAACTCATTGCCCAGGCCGGCATAAGAATTTTCGCATGTCAATGAAAGCACGGCCACGTCCTTTATTTGATGCCTTTTTATGAGATCTTCCATAAAAATATGATACTGACCGAAACGGCACGGACCGTTGCCGGTGGGCATAAAGTAAACCAGAACCTCGCCGTCCTTTCTGCCGTTGCTAATATAGTTAAGCAGTGTTCCTGTAGTGAGGATAAGCGGCAGGCACTCCTTGCAGGACGTATTTGCCCGTCCCATTTTCAACACCGCCTCGCACGACGGCGGATGAGCGGTCGCATTGAAACCGAATCCACGAAATACAGCAGTCAGGGATTCGGTAGAAGCATCACCCATGGACGGAGTCAGCAGCGTAACCCGCGGATCGTTCACCGGCAGCACTTCACCTGATGATGTAATAACTTTGGCAACACTTTTATTCAAAAGCGTCCGGGCAGGAACAAAAGGCTTTTTTGTGAAAACGATCTGTTTTGTTGCCACCAGTTGCCGGTAGGCCCTGACAATATCCAGAAACGCTTCGATTCTTGTTTCCAGACCGGCGTCGGCGGTGTGGCTGTCGAGCTCAAGCGTCAAAGAGGGCTTCCTCTGCATGATATCCCGGAAGTATCCGATGAGAAACGAATCCGGCCCGCAGGAAAAATTGGTTATAAACGTGCCGAACAGCTGAGAATGTTTTTGGACGAGCCTGGCGGCCTTGAGTATGCGCTGCCCCATCCCCCAGTACATATGGCGCTTGGTTTTATAACCGTCGAACATAAGAAAATCGTAGGGTATTACCAGAATACCCCTGGAGGCCAGTTTGTGGGGGATACCCATATGTGCTTCTTCAACAAAACCATTATATGCCCTTGAAAAAATCACAACGGCTATCCGGTTCGGATCGGTTTGAAGTTGCTCGATGGCTTTTTCCCCGATCTTAGTCATCTCGTTAAAGCACTGTTGCTGTTTGACAAGCGCTTTTGCAAATGCTTTTTCAGCCAACGCCCTGCTGACCTTCATTTGAATTGCAGTTGCAATCATAGCTTCTTTGGCCGATTCCAGCCCTTGCGTCAAATCTAAAAGGGGTGTCAGAATTTTTGTCCCCTTGCTCTTGATTTCTGCAAGTTTTTCCCGGAAGGTAGCCTGTAGATAGAAGGTCTCTCCTTGCACAAAAGGACAAACTTGTGAGCTGGTATGATCGTCTAAAGCCGGGACCGCTTTAAAATGGGGCAGGAAGATGAACTCTAAAGGAGTTTTTCTATGCAACAACTCGTGGAAAAAACCATGGCCCAATTCTGCCGGATAGCAAAAGGCGGCATTTTTCTGGTCAATACCTTTCTGGGATGGAAAATCCGGGAGAACGGATTCGAAGCCCAGTTCGGCAAAAAATGTTGAATACAGCGGATAATAGGTATTGACCATGAAACTTCTGTTGAACCCGATCCTGCCTTTGGGTTTTTTGGGACTGTCCGGCGGCCATTTAGCACCGTATTTTTCAAATACAAGCCGCTGCCGGACCCGTATGAGATCCAGTCTCTCGACATCATATTTGATATTGTGCCGCATATTATAGTATCGGTTGCAAGCTCCGCCGAAAGGATATTTTTCCCCTTCGATCTCGATCATGGCTATTGCACAGCGCCGGTCGCATTTTTCTTTGCCGCCTTTGCAGATAAAAGATTTGCCGTATGCAACCTCCCGTTTTACCAGGTTCTTTAGGTCAAAAGGCTGCCGGTTCAGCAAGCCCTTTTCAAGCCGTTCTTTAACTTCAAGGGCAACGCCATAGGCACCCATCAACCCGGGTTCAGGAGGTACTATTATCGGTTTGCCCACAAGGGATGCCATGGCAAAAGGAATCGCCTTGTTGTAGCAGACCCCGCCCTGCATGAAAATTTTTTTGCCAACCGTCCGGTTGCCTTTCACCCTGTTGGAGTAGTTCATGCAGATGGAATAGACCAGACCGGCGACGATATCCTGGTGTTCGACGCCTTCGTGAATGGCATTTTTGATGTCGGAAGCAATGAAGGCGGCGCACTGGTCGTTGAAGTTGGGGGGCTTCATCCCTTGCAGGGCGATGTCGGCAATATCTTCCATCTGAACACCAAGGGTCTCGTAGGCCGACTCTTCCAGAAATGACCCTGTCCCGGCGGAACAAGCTTCGTTCATGGCATAATCGGAGGCCACGCCGTTGGTAATATAGGTGTATTTGGCGTCTTGGCCCCCGATTTCAAAGATGGTATCCACTTCGGGGTCAAAATGAACGGCGGCAGCGGCATGGGCGATGATTTCGTTGATGACACCATCGGTTAGAGCGTGCAGGCCCGCAATCTGGCGACCGGATCCGCAGACCCCCAGGCCGGCAATTGATATTTCTTGAAGGTCAATTTTGGCTTTAACCTGGTTTAAGATGGAAGCGTAGCACTTGCGGGCAGCTCCCACCGGATCACCGCTGGTCAGCAGATAAACTGAAGCCAGCATGGCGTTGTCGGCCGGGCGCACAAGCACCGCCTTGGTGGTAGTCGAACCGACATCCAGCCCTAAAATACATTCATCACCCGGATGGATTTCTCCCTGTTCAATGGTTTTAAATTCAACCATATTTTTAAAATCCGGCAAGGGCGGCAGCGTATCAAATACGGCCATATTGGTGCGGAACAGTTCCGATATTTCGGGAAATCGGGCGGTTTCGTTTTCCAGAGCCCAGAGGGCGGCACCCAGGGCCTCAAAATAGGGAGCTTCCTGTGGTACGATCAGTCCGGGAATTTCCTGGCGCAAGTACTCGATCATCATCTGGTTGCGAGCTGTTCCGCCGGTGACCATTATGTTTTTTCTTTCGACCTTTTTTAAAAGTTCAAGGATTTTGTTGGCCATCATCTGGCAAAGTCCGGCTGTGACTTTTGATTTAGGAATACCTTTGTTGGTAGCGTGGGTACAGTCGGATTTACAAAAAACCGAGCAGCGGCCGGAGACGTGATGCGGCTCCATGGTAACGGCCCACTGGGCGGCTTCTTCCATGGATACGTTCATCCTGCGCAGTTGCTGAAGAAAGAATTCGCCGGTCCCGGAGGCGCACTTGTTGCCGGTTAGTACATTGGAAATTCTTCCGAAGCGGTCCAGAACGTAGACCATGAAGGTTTCGCCGCCGGCGGAAATAACGGCCGGACATGAAACATCTTGAGGTTTGACAAACGAGTAGGCAAATTCAACCGCTTCCGGTTCGGATATGGAGGCAATATTCACGAAGGTACGAAATTTCCTGCCGGTGGCGCCGATCCTGTCAAATGAATGCAAGTCCAGCTTTTCTATTGCAGAAACCAGCGTTCGTTTGGGATCTCCTTCGTGAGGATGAAGTGAATATGCGATCAGGCGGGGTTTGCCTTTGGGCATGTTCTTTTCATCTGCAACAAGCTCTTGCTCGACCTGAGCAATAGATACGGTAGAGGCCCCGAGACATAGACCCAGAGCTTTTATCTTTGCGGGCATGCGTGTTTCCCTGCTGGGCTGCCCTTTTGAATTATCAGGTTTCATAGATATCCGTGAAGCCAAAGATACAGATAGCTGAAATACCAACAAGAGGAACGAACCTAAAGTCTTAAACGGAAAATTTAAATTATATTAACTATAGCAAAATAGCCATGGTGTAAAGGAAAAAAGCAATAAACTAATCCGGCTTATAAGACATTAGGATTTAGTTTCTCGGTTATGCAACTAGTGTGTTTTGCGGAAAAATGTTTCTTTATTGCCACTAAGACACCAAGGAACGCAGAGAGAATATCAAATATATTTTTTTGAGTCCCGCTTGTCCGGGTTGCCCGGATTAGGGCTTAAGGGGCATATTCTTAAAAATATTACCGCTTTGCCGCAGACACCAGCGTCTATAGTTATCAAACAAAAGAACTTGCAGCCCTAATACGAAAAAGAGGATATCCCGCACCAGTAATTGTCCGACTGTATAGGTATGCCCGCCCTCACCAAAGGAAAAACAGCCGCAGTCGAATTGCTGCCCCCGTATCAGATTAATGGAAAGAGCGATAATAAACCCCAGCAGCATTCCATTAATAATTACCGCGGCCGATCGGGGGTAGATACCAAGGATCAATGCAAGGCCTGAGAATAATTCCAAAAACGGTAAAACAATGGCGACAATGTTGATGAAAATGTCAGGGAAAAGATAGTAGCCGTATATGATTTTAGCGAAATGTGCCGGAGAAACGATTTTATAATAACTGGCATACAGAAAGACCATGCCCAAAAACCAGCGCACAGATAATTCTAACAAACTGTTATTCAGCATTTTTTTGATATAAGGCAACATAAATAATGGGATATAATAAAATTCATTTTAGAATTGAGTTCAACTCAATTGAGGTACTATTCAACCGGATAACCCGCTTCTTGCCAGCCGGGAAGGCCGTCTATGAAAACGCTGATATTGGTATAACCCTCTGTAAAAAGATTTTGGGCCAGTTGATGGCTGTCATCACACTCTCTGCCGGAACAATAGGTAACGATGTATACTGAAAGCGGATATGCTGCTTTAAATTTGCCAATATAGGCACCGTAGAGGCCTACGGGCAGGGATACCGCCCCTTTTATGTGACCTTTATCAAAAAACTCCTCAGCGCGGGCGTCGACAAAAACAGCACTACCGTTGTCATAAATCTGCTTTGCAGCCAGAACATTTTCAATTTCAAGTTCATGGACAACAATATTTTCTTTGGATTTTGCAGAAATAACGCCTTTCGAGGTGTTCCAGTCACCGAGCAAGGCGATGCCTTTGGGAGAAAAAAAGTTTAGCGTAAATGCAGCAAACAGCGAAATACTTAGCAGGACAATCAATTCTCTGGCGATATCTTTAATAGGCATAATAAAAGAATATCATAAACATTCAGGTGGTTCAATCAATAACTCAACTTTCGGGATTTATGATTCCGCGAAAAAAATAATTTGCTGTCGCTTTGCGAACTCGCCTCTAAAGATGCCTAACATCAGCGCAGGCCATATGTTCTAAAAAGTTTTGAAGTTTCGGAAGCGGTTCTTTTCTAACAGACGGCTATACAAGCGCTGATGTAAGGCATCCTAAGTGGCTC
>JAQBHK010000037.1:0-7946 GCA_032127815.1 Desulfobacterales bacterium | reverse complement strand
GATGGTATGCAGTTCGGCAAAGACTTCCAAACGCGTCAATGATGCCTCATCGACAATCAGGACGATTTTCATTTTTTTCTCACAGATCAGATGGGTTATTTCTTTTTTAATCATCCTGACCATAACGACCTTGGAGTTGCTTGAAAGATGGATATCCAAGACCTCAACAAACTGCCTGTAAAATTCCATAATAGAGCCGGAAGAAGCCGTTATATAGAGCGTGCGATACTCTGAGGGGTGTAGCTTTTCCATGGCATATCTTAGGGCAGTGGACTTGCCGCTGCCGACCTCTCCTGTGACCAACCCAATGGCGCCCAGGCGTATGACATAATCAAAGCGTTCTTTGATATCGATAAGCTCCGGTGTTTTTAAAATTTCCGACATACTGATATCCGTGCCGAACGGCTCTTTCTTGAGTCCAAAGAATGTGCGGTAATGATCATTCATTGTCATTTCTCCTTTTTGAAGACCATAGCTTCCCGCCTCGGTAGCTGGTTGTACGGTTGGCAACGTGTATTTGCGGATTATTGTTTTTATCTCTTTTGACCCGGTAGTTGACGGTAAGGTTAACGGGCCGGATCATACCAAAGCTTTGGTTATGATATTTAACCTCAATATTTTCAGGTTCCGACTCATGGTATAAAAGCTCTACTCGTTTGCCGATCAGAGGTATGGGTCCTTCGAATAATCGACCGTTTAAAGTAATAGTGCGATCTTTGTTGACTTTTCTTCTGGCCACTTTACGAAAATAGTCTTTCAGATTGGCCGGTGAAGCTCGTAGACAATGCATCTTGCTGGTGAAGCGTTCAAAAGGGGTTTGTCCAGTGGCACCGTGTATTCTTTGATGGTAACTTTCGGTTACCCAAAGTGTCAGTGCTTCATTGAGCTCAATCAGGCCAGAGCCCTTAAACATCGGCAGAAAACTGCTGCGGACTGTTTTAAACCACCTCTCAATTTTACCTTTTCCCTGGGGTGTATAGGGTTTGGCGTGGATCAAACTGATGGCCAATGAGGCAGTGATGTACTCAAGATGTTTGCTGCGAAAACAAGCGCCGTTATCGACATAGAGTTTGCGAGGCAAACCGCGTTTGGCCAGTGCATTTTCAAAGGCATCCAGATAATAGATCAGTGCTTCTGACAGGTAAAAGCGCGCATAGGTTATCAACCGGCTGTGGTCATCGATAATGGCGATCAGATAAGTTTTCTTCATCTTTCCGTCGACATCGACTTTAGGCCCATGCAGCACATCACTTTGCCATAGATCGTTGGGCAGCTCGGCTTCAAACTTGCGACGGTCAACCGGTTTATGCTTGGTTAAATTCATCAGGTTCTGCTGATGCAAAAAGCGGTAGACCGTGGATAAATTCAGTTCAAAGCCCGCAGTAACCAAGCGTCGTCTGTTCATAGTGGCAATCAGGTTGATAACGGTTGCATCCGGCATTTCTCGGCGCAAGCGGATCAGTGCACAACATGTCTCCTCATCCATGGCCCGGCATTTGCCCTGGTCGGATCGATCTTTCGGAAGCAGTGACTTCAAATCACCATTGCTGTTGCGGTAGAGGCGAATCCATCGTCGGATAGTGCCTTTGGTAATCCTGGTCTTTCCCGAAAAAGGGATTGGCCATTTGCGGGCGCACTTCTCCCTCATCAGCCGCCTTTGTTTGGTACGGCTCATCCAGATCCCATTGACAAAGTCGCTGATAACCCCAAAACGAAACACCGCAACCTGTATTTTTTCATCTTCGGTCATAAAAATCCTCCTTTCTGTAGTTTTTCACCTCTGTACAACAAAAAGGAGGCCGAAAAAATGACACTGTTCGGTGGGGTGGGTAACCGATAAAAATGATTGCAGATTAAATTGTGCGACTCACTGGAATTTGACCCAGTTGCAAAAGATAATCAAAGCCGGCAACGACACCTTGATGCCAGGTGTCTGTCAGATAAGCTTTGATCCTTTTACACAAGGCTCTGAACCAGTGACGCTGGCGATTGGGAATAATGCCGGGTAACCACCGATCGGTCGTTGATTTGCAGGCTATGCTTGAGCGGATCGTTTCAACCGGGGCCTGGAAGCGCTTAAAATACCCTTCCGGCCGCAACCGTATTACACAACCACAATCCGGACAGCGATAAAGCTTAAGCAGCAATGGCTGTTTATAACCATCAAAAATAGCTTCGGCAAAACCATGACCCCATAGTCGGTAGCTGTCACAGCATGGGCAGTCCTCCGGCTTTTGCCACGGATAATTTCTACCTTGTAGGAAAAGGGTCTTGAGTTCGACAGGAAAAAAGAGTACCATAATATCGCTTTCTCGGATCAATTTTTGATCCGTTGTTTTGAAAAGGGCGGCGTGTCGGCGAAAACACTTTGCCGCCCTTTTCCCATTAAAAAAAGCCTCTCAAAAAGAGGCTCATTTATTTCGATAATCTTAATCTGTTTGTCAACGCATTCTAAAAATTCATTGCCGCTACCCTTTCTTCATTCTAACAATCTACATCTGGGACAGAAAGTGAAGATGTGGTTTGTAAATCTTGAAATTTTGGGGGTCTGTTTTTTTGCAGGGTGTAAGGCAGACGAAGAAGGCAGAGACTATAAAAGCCCTCTGCCTTTGAGTTTATAAATTCACTTCCTATTTAGGGCTATCGTCATCTTTGACATTGTGGAATTAGGCGATTGTAATCAGCCGTAGAAAATTTCAGAGGTCTTTTCTCAGATATCTTTTTGTTAGGCCGCCTTCCTTGACCTTTCAAGCATTAACGTTTGATATCTCGATGCTTCAGTTGGAAATTGTAATGCAACCTCTTTTCCATGGGTACCAGACATTCGATTGTATAATTTGTAGACCTCGCAAAACATGCAGTTTTTTTCCTTTTTGGCAACTGTGCCTTGAACCTCACCTCCGCACAACGTCCCAGCTATTGCCCAACAGCTATGCCCAAGGCCTTCTTTTGATGCAATACATACCCCAAACTCATCAACCTTGGAGCCACCCTTTTGCCTTTCGCAATTTTTAATCTCCCAGCATTGTTTCATAGTTCCGCTCATTTTCCGCTCCTTTCTTTTTTAAATTTTTCTCAGAATTTAGACTATCGTTTTAGGATTTGCTCGATACAATGCAGTAGCTGTAGCAGCAGATAATGTTTTTAGGGTTGATATGCCACATTGTGTGCATTAGAGAAGATGTCGGTATCTATACCCAAAAACTTTAACAAAAAAGTTTGTTTACAATAAATATTTTGTGAGGAGTTTTGAAATCAGAAGGTATAGGTGGTATGAACAGTTGGCCGGATTGGAGCTAGGGAGGTGGTTTGAACATCTTCTCGAATACAACATCTTGAATCAGAAAAGGCTTGCAAAAACAGACGATTCCTTGCCCAATCGTGAATCGTCTAAAATTGCAGATTCGGAACCAACATCATGCACGCTGTCTTTTAATTTTGCTCCGACCATGTTGGCCCAGCAAACCATTTTTTTACATACCAGATTGTTGTGATATTTTCAAATTCAGGTGGGCAGGCGATTCTGTGATATCCATTCCGTATCTCGACACTGGCATTTGCGGTGATCTTGAGAATATCACAACCGTCGTACAGCTTGCCACAGTGCTGAGTCTGTTCAGGTCGAAATCAGGTGCGGGTTGCGAATTAAACGTACAATATCATAGAGAAGCTAAAACCACAAGATATTGATTTTATGGGATGGTTTAACGGGGGCCTATCCCGCTTTGGCTTATCGGGGCGACATTGTGCAGATTGAACGTTAAATTAGGCTAGCTATAAACTCGTCCGAGGGCTACTTTTAAGACCTGTGATACTATGCATTCAGGTGAAAGTATCGTCCCTGTGAATAACCTGTGATATGCCTGACATCGGTCTACTTTTTTATAGAAACTTCAAACTCTTTTCTCATTTCTTCGAGTTACCACAACGGCCTTTTTGCCATACTCAACTTCATAAAAACAAAGTCCTATCTTTTCTCAAAACATTTTTTCTTGACCTCTAAAACCCGATCTCTTATGATTTTCCACGGATTTTGCGCTATTCAGTAGCTTTATCTCATCAATTGCCGTATAAAACCCGTTAATAAACAGACAAAAAAGACAACGAAGCGTCCTTATACTATGAAACGATCAATTATAAAAAGTACCGGCAGGTATGTGCCTGACAGGCGTGTCACAAACGAAGAGTTAACCGGATTGATGGACACATCAAATGAATGGATTGTGCAACGCACAGGTATCGAAGCCAGGTACTGGGTCAGGGAAGGTGAAGATGTCGGAACGTCGGATCTTGCCTATGAGGCTTCAATTATAGCATTGGAAAGAGCAGGCTGGAACCCGGAGGACCTGGATTTAATTGTATTTGCAACCATGACACCCGACGTGAACGTGCCGGGTTCGGGGGCCTTTCTGCAAAACCGGCTGGGTGCGAAAAACGTACCTGCCCTCGATATCCGTCAGCAATGCACCGGGTTTCTGCATGGGCTGGAGATCTGCGATGCCTATATCAGGAGCGAAAAAGCACAGAAGATCCTTTTGGTAGGGGCTGAATTCCAAAGCAGGTACTTGGAACTGACAACCGAAAACCGTGATACAGCGGTTATTTTTGCCGATGGCGCCGGTGCTGTTTGCATTGAAGCTGTTGAAACCGGTGAGGAAGTTGGCATCATAACATCGATTCTCCATGCTGACGGGAAATATGCAGGGGCATTGCGTGTTGGATTACCTGCTCGAAAATCCGGACAGGCAATTAGTCCAACGGTAATAAAAAACAAGGAGCATTTCCCTTATATGGATGGAAAGACAGTATTCAAACTGGCTGTGACCCGCCTGCCACAGGTAACAGAGGAGCTGTTGGCAAAAGCAAGCATGAAAACTGAAGACCTGAATATGGTTATTCCCCATCAGGCAAATCTGAGAATAAACGAAGCTTTCAGGAAACGGATGAATATCCCGGAAGAAAAAATGTATAACAATATTCAACGATATGGAAATACAACTGCGGCAACCATTCCTATTGCACTTGACGAACTCATGGAAAAAAACATGCTGAAACCAAAAGACACCATCATGCTCATCGGTTTAGGAGCGGGATTGACCTGGGGTGGTGTGATCTATAAATTGATATAACCTCTATTCTTAAATCTCAGAATCGATCCGGCCGAAAATTCTTACCAGCCTTTTCTCTTGCCGGCCGACCTATTCTTCTTCATCATTTTTAGATAGAAAGATCCAGAACCCGACAAATCCAAGCAAGGCCGGCGCCATCAGCAGATAGGTTATACTTTTGGTGTGCAGATAAAAATCTTGAAGCGTATAAATTATTCCGTCCATGTTTTAATGTACCTCTTTGTATTCAGGGTGTTCATACAATATCGGCATGCGGGTGACGACAAATCTGAACACGATAACCCCGATGGTAACAATGAATACTGAAATTCCGATTTCCATCCAGTGGGGGACATACCGTTCACTCGACGGCAGATGCCAGTTAAAGGCAATCAGACAGACATTAAGCCGGTTTAAAACAATACCCAGAACGGCCAGGGCGGAAGTCCACTTTATCAGGTTGATGTTTTTTTCCCGAACCCCCACCGCATAAAGGAAGCACGGCAGGGCCACAAACCCTAAAAGCTCCACAAGATACCAGAGGCCGTATCCGGTCCCGAGATAATGCCATTTGTTTTCCATGGATAGACCGAAAACCTGAATGACAAAGTAACCTGCCAGCACAAATGCAGCCGCCTTGCCAAATCCCAAAGCCACATCATTCTTCTCCTGCAAGTGCGTTGCATCCATCTTGTGCTTAAAATAACGGTATGAGAGGGAGCTTTCAAAAATGACCATGGAAAGCCCTGCGATAATGGCGGTGATAAAGAAGTAAATCGGTATATAGGGTGAATACCACAGCGGATGAAGCTTGGATGGTGCAATCAGAAAAAGGGCCCCCAGAGACGACTGGTGCATGGTGGACAGCACAACTCCGAAAATGGTCAACACCAGGGTCAATTTAACCACGATGTTGCGGGCTTTCCTGAATCCGAGCCATTCCATTGGGGCCGGTGAAAATTCAACAAGAAGTACCGTAAGATACAGCATTACACATAGACCCACTTCGAACAGAACAGACGTGGTTCCGCTCTGAACTACAAAGGGATACGGCAGGCGCCACGGTCGGCCCACATCATAATTTATCGCAAGAGCCACCAGGGCGTATCCCAAAACCCCTGTTAAAATTGCAGGTCTAACTGCGGAATGGTAGCGCTTCATTCCAAAAATATACACCGCTGCAGAGGTCACAAAGCCTCCCGCAGCCAGGGCGACACCGCATAGCAAGTCAAAACCGATCCATATCCCCCATGGGTTGTAATCAGAAAGATTGGTTACCGTCGCCAAGCCTCCCGTAAACCTCAAAATGGTAATAATAAGACCTATGATTACAATGATGCCCGCAATAATATTAAAAGGGGTTTTCCAGGTTTTTTCGGCGGTCGTGACATCGTCTGACATCAGGAATCCTCCTCGCTTTCCGGTTTGGCAGCATCTTCAAGCGCTGTCTTTACGGCTTTATCAACCGCTTGTTCTTTATCCTTTTCAGCTTTGGCCAGTTCTTCGGTGAGCTTTGTCTGAGCTTCGTCGGCGGCTTTTTCCAGGGCAGCGGCAACTGTCGCTTCTTGCTCCTGCTTGGCAACCTTCGCGCTCCGTTTGGTCATGGCATAAACACCGGTAAGCAAAACAGGCCACAGACCGATGACCATGGGGACGGCTCCTAAAGCTCCGGCCGTCAATGCCGGTGCCGGCGTAACACCCAGATCTTCGCGCATATCGAGTTCTCTAAAGGGAACAGCGGAGAGATACAGCCAGTTTGATCCGCCCATTTCATGTTCGCCGTAAATATGATCCACATATCGATCCGGATATCGGCGAATCCGCTCCCGGGCAATACGGATCAGATTGTTTCGTTTCCCAAAACTAAGAGCTTCGGTGGGGCATCCCGCCACACAGCCGGGAAGCAGCCCTTTGATAATCCGGGGATGGCACATGGTGCATTTCATTATTTTCGGATCAAAAGCACTGTCGTATTCATAGGTGGGGATTTCAAAAGGACAGGCAATCATACAATACCGGCAGCCCACACAGACGGAAGGGTCGTATATCACCGCACCTTCTTTAGTTTTCGTAAATGCTTTTACAAAGCATGCCGATGCACAGGCCGGCTCCAGACAGTGGTTGCACTGAATTTTGCGATACAAAGGACCTTTGGAACCGGCATACCGATTCACTACGGTATAAGCTTGCGGTGTTGTCCGCCGCTTTTCATCCAGCACAGCTAAATCGTTAAAGGGCTGGTCCGGCGGCGGCAGGTTGTTGACTTTGTTGCATTCGGCTTCACAAACCCGGCATCCGATACATAATCCACTGTCGTATAGAACGCCGAGGCTATCGGGATACCCTTTGAAATGCTCATTCGTAGCAGCCCCGGCCGAACTGCCCACGGCCGTGCTCAACCCGGCGGCACCGATCCACCCCAGAAACTTTCTACGTGATATGGACATTTGAAGCTCCTCAAATTAAATAAAGCCGCTGATCTTACCCTAATTGAGCGTCATAGCGCAATTGGGGCTTTACTGCTGTTTTTTTTCAATATGGCAACCGGCGCACTCCACGTTGGCAGGCTTTTTAATGCCCATTTCAACGTGGCAGCCCATACATTGCCGGTGATAGGCACCTTTTAATCCCGGTGCATGCAGATACTTTTCATTAAACGGCTTGCCATGGCAACTGCCGCACTGCGGCGGTTTTCCGGATACAGGACTGTTATGATGACACCCCTGGCATATTGTAGCCTCAGACTCATGAAAATACCCGGCCAGCTTGTCGCCTTCAATCTTCTTAACCATATAGTCATAGACTTTGCGATGCTCAAATTCAACCGGCTCAAAGCGT
>JAQBHK010000036.1:0-11741 GCA_032127815.1 Desulfobacterales bacterium | reverse complement strand
TGCCGTCAAGGTCGTCTTACCATGATCTATATGACCAATCGTGCCCACATTAACATGCGGCTTGGTCCTCTCAAACTTTGCCTTCGCCATCTTCCTCCTCCGTTGAAAGCGGATTAGCGCTGAATACACTCTATTTTACGTTATAAAATCGCTTCACGATTTTATAATCAAATTACCACCGATAATGGGCAAACGCCTTATTGGCTTCAGCCATTTTATGGGTGTCTTCCTTCTTTTTGACAGATGCCCCTCTTTTGTTGGCAGCATCCATAAGTTCTCCGGCCAGTTTGCCGGACATGCTTTTTTCCGATCTTTTACGCGCAAGGCTGATAATCCACCTTATGCCCAGTGCCGTTCGTCTTGACGGCCGAATTTCTGTGGGGACCTGGTATGTTGAACCACCGACACGACGCGACTTTACCTCAATCATCGGTTTTGTATTTTCGAGAGCTTTTTCAAAAACTTTGAGCGGAGATTCATTTGTTTTTTTCTCGATGATATCAAATGAATCATAAAGGATTGACTCGGCCAGACTCTTCTTGCCGTCCCGCATGATTGTCTTAATAAATCTTGATACCAACTTGCTGTTATATTTGGAATCAGGAATAACCGTCCGTTCAGGAACTTCTCTTCTTCTCGGCATGTGCAACACCACTTTTGCTAAGGGTTACTTTAAAAGCTTTTTCTGTTTTGTTTGAAATATATGCTTGCTTAGCAGCTCGTTAGATTGAAACACTAAACACCAAACTCTCTCGTAAAAAGACGCTTTTAAGCAATGCTGAGCAACCATTGAAAATCCCTGTCCCGCATCAAAGGAACAGGGATCTTCTCTAATTGCGATCTTGTAAGTTTTATTTTGCCTGCCGGTCTTCAGTCAGTCTGAACACCTCTACTTGGGCTTCTTTGAGCCGTATTTTGACCGGCCTTGTCTACGATCCTCGACTCCAAGGGTATCAAGCGTCCCCCGCACAATATGATACCTGACGCCGGGCAGGTCCTTTACTCTTCCACCACGAACCAGAACAACCGAATGCTCCTGAAGATTATGCCCTACCCCAGGTATATATGCTGTAACCTCCATACCTGTTGTCAGCCGCACCCTCGCAACTTTACGCAGTGCGGAATTGGGCTTTTTGGGTGTCGAAGTATACACGCGCGTACACACCCCTCTCTTTTGAGGAGACCGCTTGAGTGCCGGTGTATTGGTTTTCTTCTTTATCCGTTTCCGGCCCTTTCTTACTAGCTGGTTAATGGTCGGCATCGCATCCTCTTCTTCACTACAGATTTATAACAAATTTCTTATGTTGGCAAAGTCGTGATAGTAAAACAAAGAGTGGTTTATTGTCAAGCGTTTTATACGAAAATTAATACACATTTTTAAAATTCTATAAAGACGCATTCGCCCGGTTATTATTGTTTAGCATTTTGCGTGTTGCTTTAAGTATGTGCTGATATACCAACCCTTTAAAGTGCCAAACACTAAACAGCGGCCAGCTTCGCCATAGTAGCTTTAGCTACGACGGCTGCATCAGCTACAACGGTTAAGTCAGCTCGGCTCGATTTCCACATCCCGATATGCGGCCAAACCGGTTCCCGCTGGAATGATTCTGCCCATTATGACGTTCTCCTTCAGGCCCAGGAGATAATCTTCTTTACCGGCAATACTCGCATCGGCAAGAACCTTGGTCGTCTCTTGGAATGAAGCCGCCGAGATAAAGCTTTCAGTGGATAGCGATGCTTTGGTAATCCCAAGAATAAGAGGTTCGGCAACAGCAGGGTTCTTTCCTTTTTCAATCACATCCCTGTTGGCTGCCTCAAATTTAAATCTGTCAACCTGTTCTTCCGTAATAAAATCCGTATCTCCGGGATCCACAACTTTCAGTCGCCGCATCATTTGTCGAACGATAACTTCGATGTGTTTGTCGTTTATGCGGACGCCCTGCAGGCGATATACCTCCTGAACCTCATCGACAAGATAGCGAGCCAGTGCGATTTCACCTTTGATATTCAATATGTCCTGAGGAACCGACGCTCCGGCGATAAGCGGTTCACCCGCCCGGATGTAATCACCCTCATAAACGTTGATATGTTTGCCGCGGGGAATCAAATACTCCTTATTTTCACCAACATCTATAGGTGTTACGGTGACTTTTTGTTTTCCTTTCTTGGTAGCTTTTGCAATCGAAACATATCCGTCGATCTGACTTAAGACGGCGGTTTCTTTGGGCTTGCGGACCTCAAAAAGCTCGGCCACCCTTGGAAGCCCCCCGGTAATATCCTTGGTCTTGGTTGTTGCCCTGGGCAGCTTGGCAATAACGCTGCCGGCCTTAACTTCATCTTGTTCTTCAACCAGTAAAATTGCATCGATAGGCAGCAAATAACGCGCACTTCCCGACGACCCCGGCAATTTGGCCGTCTTGCCGTCTTTGTCCTTGATGGAAATCCTCGGACGTTCCTCGCCGCTTTTGGATTCAGCGATCATACGACTCGATTTACCCGTCACAGGATCAACCTTCTCGTGCATGGTTTTGCCGGCTGTGATATCTCCAAATTTAACGATTCCGGCAACTTCCGTTATTATCGGTGTTGTAAAAGGATCCCATGTTGCCAGAAGATCACCGACCTTAATTTTATGGCCTTCTTTGACCACAATATGGGCACCGTAAATGACAGGAAACCGTTCCCGTTCCCGGCCGGCATCGCCGATGATGGCTAACTCACCACCTCGCCGGTTCATCACCACAAATTCGTTTTTGTCTATTTTGACCACATTGAGATCAACGTACTTCAGCGTGCCGTCCACCCGCGCCCTGATATCGGCCCGTTCTACTCTACGACTGGCTGTCCCGCCGATGTGAAAAGTACGCATAGTCAACTGGGTTCCGGGTTCCCCGATGGATTGGGCCGCCAGTATTCCAACGGCCTGTCCGATTTCAACCATGCCGCCATGGGAAAGATCCCGGCCATAGCATTTTGCACAAACGCCGTTTTTAGTCTTGCATGTCAAAACCGATCGGATCTTTAGACTGGTTATACCTGCATCTTCAATCAAGTGCACGGCATCTTCGTCCAGAATTTCTCCGGCCTCAACAATCACCTCGTCGGTAAACGGATCATTAGTATCCTCGACAGTCACACGCCCCAAAATACGTTCGCCAATGCGCTGAATGACTTCACCGCCCTCCATCAGGGATTCCACCTCAACCCCGAACATTGTTTCACAATCTTCATCCAAAACAATACAGTCCTGGGCAACATCTGCAAGACGTCGGGTAAGGTACCCTGAATTTGCCGTTTTCAGTGCAGTATCTGCAAGTCCCTTTCTAGCACCATGGGTCGAAATAAAATACTGCAGTACGGAGAGACCCTCCCTGAAATTTGCACTTATGGGCGTTTCGATGATTTCGCCTGATGGTTTGGCCATAAGACCACGCATACCGGCGAGCTGCCGCATCTGATCTTTGCTGCCTCTGGCACCGGAATCCGCCATCATGTAAATGGGGTTTAAGCTTTTCTGGGCAGAAGGGCTGCCGTCCTTCTTTTGAACAAGGCTGCCCTCCTGGTCGATCTCCGGGCCCTTTCGCATGGCAGCCATCATCTCGTCGGCAACATCATCGGTTGCTTTTGCCCAAATATCCACAACCTTATTATATTTCTCACCCTGCGTGATAAGCCCTTCGGTATACTGCCGGCCGATCTTTGCAACCTCCTTTTCCGCTTTTTCCAGAATATCCCATTTGGCTGCAGGGATGATCATGTCGTCAATGGAAATGGAGATACCGCCTTCAGTAGAATATTTATAACCGATATCCTTCAACCGGTCGGAAAGGATAACCGTCGCTTTAGGGCCCAGGTTTCTATAGGCGTAATCCACGAGTTCTCGAAGCGTCTTTTTATCCCTAACATTGTTCACCATAGAGAAAGGAATTTCGGGCCGTTTATTTACGACCTGAAAAATATGATAGGCCTCATCGGCAAAAATTACACCGCTGACCTGATTTTCTTCAAGAGCAAAAACCGCATCGGTATCTTCATCAGTAGCATTAAATATCCGTTTGAATTCGTCGTGCCTCAAAAGCCCCAGCATCCCGTCATTATCTTTATCGGAAACCTGGGAATATTCCCCCACCATATTTTTAAATTCGGCTCCCTTTTGGATCTTTTTAAGCGCGGTGCAGGCTTCGTCTTCATCCGCAAGCATAATATGGCAAAGCATTATGATATTGCCTTTCGGTATGATCTCCCACAGAAGAATCCGTCCTACGGTCGTATCGTAGCGTTTGCCGTTCATGCGAACGATTATTTGAGAATGCAGATCGACTTTCTCGTCATCATAGGCACTACGAACCTCATCGGCATTAGCAAAAATCTTGCCTTCGCCCATGCATCCGGCAACCCCCCTGGTCATATAATAAATCCCAAGAACAATATCCTGACTTGGCACAATAATCGGGCTGCCGTTAGACGGTGAAAGGATATTATTGCTCGACAGCATCAGTACCCGGGCTTCAATTTGTGCTTCCACCGAAAGGGGAATATGGACCGCCATCTGATCACCGTCAAAGTCGGCATTAAATGCCGTACAGACAAGCGGATGAAGCTGCAGAGCCTTGCCTTCAATCAGAATCGGCTCAAATGCCTGAACACCCAGGCGGTGCAGGGTGGGAGCGCGGTTTAACAGTACCGGATATTCTTTGACGACTTCATCCAATGTGTCCCATACTTCCGGAGTCTCCCGTTCCACTAATTTCTTAGCGCTTTTTACGGTGGAAACAAACCCCTTTTTTTCAAGGAGATAATAAACAAACGGCTTGAACATCTCCAAAGCCATCTTCTTGGGTAGACCGCATTGATGGAGCCTGAGGTTCGGCCCCACGGTGATAACGGTTCGGCCTGAATAATCGACCCTTTTGCCTAAAAGATTCTGCCTAAAACGCCCTTGCTTGCCTTTGAGCGTATCACTTAAAGACTTGAGCGGTCGTTTGTTTGTTCCCGTAATGACTCTGCCATGCCGGCCGTTATCAAAGAGAACGTCTACCGACTCCTGGAGCATTCTTTTTTCATTACGGACGATAATGTCAGGCGCTTTGAGGTCGATAAGGCGTTTAAGGCGATTATTACGATTAATGACCCGGCGATAAAGGTCATTAAGATCCGATGTGGCGAATCTTCCCCCTTCAAGGGGAACCAGCGGACGCAGGTCCGGTGGCAAAACCGGAATGGTACTCATTATCATCCAGGCCGGATTGATCCCACTACGTCTGAAGGCATCGATTATTTTTAACCGTTTGGATAGTTTTTGACGTTTGGCAACTGAACCGGTGGCACTAATTTCGTCTTTCAGTTGTGCGTGTATGGCATTAAGGTCAATCATTTCCAGCATTTGCTTGACTGCCTCTGCTCCAATGCCGACCTCGAACTTTGATCCCCAGGTTTCTAGTGCTTCTCGATATTTATTGTCCGAGAGGAGTTGATTGCGGCTTAAATCAGTATCTTTAGGATCAATGACTATGTGAGAGTCAAAGTACAGAACCTTTTCAATGCTTTTGAGCGTCATGTCCAACAAGTTACCGATTTTGCTTGGAAGGCTTTTCAGATACCAGATATGGGCACAAGGTGTGGCCAGCGCTATATGCGCCATGCGCTCCCTTCTTACCTTGGATTGAATTACCTCTACGCCACATTTTTCGCAAACGACCCCTCTGTGTTTCATCCGCTTGTATTTGCCGCAGTTGCATTCATAGTCTTTGGTAGGGCCGAAAATCTTGGCGCAGAACAGACCGTCACGTTCAGGCTTAAAGGTTCGATAATTGATTGTCTCCGGCTTTTTAATCTCTCCGTGAGACCATTTCAGGATTTGCTCCGGTGATGCCAGGGCAATGCGAACACCTTTATAACGTCTTGGATCCGTTGGCTTGGCGAAGAAATCGTATAGAGTGTCCATTTTTTTCCTATTTGTGGGTTTAATACCTTAATCAAATCAAAATGCGATTAGGTATTATCGGTTATTCGATTCCTAACATCAAAGGAGGGCATTACTCTTCAAATAACGAATTACTAATAACCTTCCATTGGGCGCTATCGCTCACTTAAGGCAATATTCTTTTAAAGTGATGCTTTATCCTAAATTAAGCAATTTTTTGCTCGATCTGCACCGATCTCTTGCACATAAAGGCTTTGCAAAAAATCGCTCAACTTAATTTTATATATGTATTACTCTGCCTCAAAAAGAGTCACATCTAAACCCAAACTCATTAGTTCTTTTGTCAGGACTCTGAAAGACTCGGGTAGACCAGGTTCCAGAGTATTTTGCCCCTTTACTATCTTTTCATACATGCGGGTTCTTCCGGCCATGTCATCCGACTTTACCGTTAAAAATTCCTGGAGGGCATGAGCCGCACCGTAAGCCTCCATGGCCCAGACCTCCATTTCACCCAGGCGCTGACCGCCAAACTGAGCCTTACCGCCGAGCGGCTGTTGGGTCACCAGTGAATAAGGACCAATAGACCGTGCGTGTATCTTGTCATCAACAAGATGATGGAGTTTCAATACATACATTGTACCAACGGTAATCTTTTCTTTAAAAGGCTCGCCGCTACGCCCGTCATACAACGTGGTCTGACCGCTCGAATGTAATCCGGCTTCGTCAAGAAGATATTTAATTTCTTCCTCCTTGGCGCCGTCAAAAACCGGAGTGGCCATATGAACACCGTCTTTATAATTGTCTGCAAACTTGCACAGGGAGTTATCGTCAAACTCGTCGATCATCTCCTGAACGGAACTCTCTGAGAATATCCGTTTCATTTTTTCACGCAGTTCTTCAAGTTTATTTTCTTTAAGCAACCGGTTGAGTTGTTTGCCAAGTTCTTTGGCGGCGCACCCCAGATGAATTTCCAAAACCTGACCAACATTCATTCGTGAAGGTACGCCCAAAGGGTTTAGTACCATATCAACCGGCGTTCCATCTTCAAAATAAGGCAGATCTTCCTGGGGAAGAATTCTGGACACAACGCCCTTGTTGCCGTGACGACCAGCCATCTTGTCGCCCACCGACAATTTCCGTTTCATGGCCACATACACCTTGACCATCTTAATTACGCCAGGGGGCAGATCATCACCTTTATCAAAGCGGCTGGCTTTTTGCTCATAGTCCCGCCGGCAAAGTTCTCTTTGATTCCGGTATTGCTCCAGAATATCGTGAACTTTTTCCGTACTTGCGGGGCTTTTCAATACAATCCCCTCCAGTTGAGCAACCGATATATTGGCCAGCATCTTGGCATCTATCTTGCCGCCCTTTGGAATCAGTATTTTTTTGCCTTTCTTCAAAGATGTATCGCATGTTTTTCCAATCAGCAGTTTCTCAAGTTTATTGCGTACCACATCTTGAATGACGGCAAGTTGATCCTCTAGATTTTTTTCAAAGTTAGAGATCTCCTCTGCTTGGATCAGGCGGGAACGTTCATCTTTTTCGATACCCCGCCTTGAGAACACTTTGGCATCAACAACAATCCCCTGGACACCGGGAGGTACCCGCAGAGAAGTATCTTTAACATCCCCGGCTTTTTCACCAAAGATGGCACGCAGAAGTTTTTCTTCAGGCGAAAGCTGGGTCTCCCCTTTGGGTGTAATTTTTCCTACCAGAATGTCTCCCGATCCGACTTCAGCACCCAGCCTTATAATCCCGCTTTCATCCAGATCTTTTAAAGCTTCCTCACCAACATTCGGAATGTCTCGTGTAATATCTTCTTTGCCGAGCTTGGTATCCCTGGCAACGACATCAAATTCTTCAATGTGTACAGATGTATACACCCCGTCTCGGTGAAGCCTTTCTCCGACTAATATCGAATCTTCAAAGTTATAACCACCCCAGGGCATAAAGGCTACCGTTATGTTCTTGCCCAGGGCAAGCTCCCCCTGTTCTGTTGCCGGTCCGTCGGCAATGATTTCACCGGTTTTCACATGCTGCCCCTTGGTAACAATGGGACGCTGATTGAAGCATGTATTCTGATTGCTGCGTATAAATTTAGCGAGATTGTAAACCGTCACCGGCATTTTGGAGACGTCACCACCGTCGTCCGCATCATCATGTTTTATAACGATACGGGAAGCATCCACATCCATCACGGTACCGTCGATCTTGGCCACGACGGCAACACCTGAGTCTTTGGCCACAACGCCCTCGATACCCGTACCTACCAGAGGTGCCTGATTAACAAGCAATGGAACCGCCTGGCGTTGCATGTTTGACCCCATCAAGGCCCGATTGGCGTCGTCATTTTCCAGAAAAGGGATCAGAGATGCGGATACACTTACCAGCTGGTTGGGAGAGATATCCATCAACTCGATATCGTTGGATTTGACCATCATGAACTCTCCGGCCACCCGCGATGTGACCACCGGATTGACATATTTCCTGTTTTCATTAACAGGGGCGTTAGCCTGGGCAATGGGGTGTTCCTTCTCTTCAAAGGCACTAAGGAATTTGATTTCATCACAAAGCGTCGCATCTTTAACAACGTTGTAAGGAGTTTCAATAAACCCGTATTCATTCACCCGCGCATACGTGCTGAGGGAGACGATCAGGCCGATGTTGGGTCCTTCCGGTGTTTCGATAGGACAGATGCGCCCGTAATGGGAAGGATGAACGTCCCTAACCTCAAATCCGGCACGTTCACGTGTTAGTCCACCGGGTCCCAGCGCACTCAGGCGCCGTTTATGGGTCGTCTCCGAAAGTGGATTTGTCTGATCCATAAACTGGCTGAGCTGGCTTGTACCGAAAAACTCTTTAACTACAGCGGAAACCGGTTTGGGATTAACCAGATCGTGGGGCATCAACGCATCTACTTCTTGAAGGCTCATGCGCTCCTTAATCGCCCGCTCCATGCGTACCAGCCCGATACGGTACTGATTCTCAAGCAGTTCACCGACCGCTCGGACCCGCCGGTTTCCTAAATGATCGATGTCGTCAACGGCCCCTTGAGTATCCTTGAGCTCTACTAGAGTTTTAGCCGCAAGGAGTATGTCTTCTTTGCGGAGAGTTCTTATGTCGACCGAGGTATCGACACCGAGGCGCAAGTTGATCTTCATCCGGCCAACACCGGAAAGATCGTAATACGAGGGCTTGAAAAACATGTTGTCAACAAAATCCTGGGCGACTTCCGGAGTTGCAGGATTTCCGGGCCTGAGACGCCGGTAAATCTCAATAAGTGCGTCTTGTTTTGTCTCGACTTTGTCCATTATAAGCGTTTTATGTATCGAGTCGCTGCTGGTCATACCATCAATTAAAAGTAATTCAAATTCCTTGATACCGGCAGCGCTTAAAGCCTGGAAAATTTCTTCATCAAGCACCTCGTTTGCTTTTACAATCGGCTCTTTGCTTTTGGGATCCACAATTGTCGAGGCGAATACTTTGCCCACAATGTCTTCTATGCCTACCGGGATCTCGTCCACTTTTGCGGATTTCAACAGGCTGATTGCCGCCTTGGTAAAAACACGCCCTTTCATGACAATCGTATCGCCGGTTTCAGGGTTTTTGATATTACTGCTGGCCCGTTGTCCTTTCAGCAAGTCCGCATTAAACTCTTTATATATGCGTTTGCCTTTGACGATACATCTTTCAGTATTGTAAAAATAGGTCAGAATATCTTCCGTTGAATAGCCAAGAGCCTTAAAAAGAATCGTAACGGGAAACTTGCGCCGCCGGTCTATACGGATATTGACGATATCTTTGGGATCGATCTCCATATCAATCCAAGACCCTCGCACGGGTATGATTCTGGAAGTATAAATAATTTTACCGGAAGAGTGCGTCTTGCCTTTGTCATGGTCGAAAAACACACCCGAGGAGCGGTGGAGCTGGCTAACCACTACACGTTCCGTACCATTAATGATGAACGTGCCTTTATCGGTCATCAGAGGAATAGTGCCGAAATAAATTTCCTGCTCCTTGATATCACGGATATTGGTAACCCCGGTCTCCTTGTCGGTATCGTATACAACCAGCCTAACGGTGATACGAATAGGGATTTCATAGGTCATCCCCCGGTGGACACACTCCTGAACATTGTGCTTCACTTCGCCGAATCTGTATGACACAAACTCAAGGGAAGCACTTCCGGTAAAATCTTTTATAGGGAAAACAGACTTGTAAACGGTCTGCAGTCCGATGTCCCTCCGCTTTTCCGGCAAAACATCCATTTGCAAAAAGCGATTGAATGATTCCCGTTGAACTCCGATAAGATCCGGAATATCAACAATCTTGATCATTTTACCGAAGTTTTTCCTGATGCGCTTGCTCGCCAAAGGCCTTGCAGTCATGGCATCTCCAATACACTCATCGATTGATGATTATGGGCTACAGGGAAATGTTTTACTTTATTTCAACCTGAGCACCGGCTCCTTCAAGCTGCTCTTTGATCTTTGCGGCCTCATCTTGAGGTATCCCTTCCTTGACGGGTTGGGGCACCTCGTCGACCAGGGTCTTAGCATCTTTCAAACCCAGGCCGGTGATGGCCCGGACTTCTTTGATAACCTGAATCTTCTTATCGCCAAAACTTGTCAAAATAACATCAAATTCAGTCTGCTCATCCGCCGCCGCAGAGCCGGCTGCCTCAGCCGGGCCAGCCGCCATCATAGCAACCGGAGCAGCGGCTGAAACTCCGAATTTTTCTTCCATTTCCTTTATAAGCTCGGACAGTTCCAGTACCGACATCTTAGCTATAAATTCAATTACGTCCTCTTTGGTAATATCTGCCATTTTTTTAACCTCCAGTATTACTTTCATATTTATCTTTTAATCAGCCTCTATCTAAAGCAGAAAAGATAATTATATTTAATGTTTAGAACTGAAATTAACCTTTATTGTTAATTAACTGCCGTCCTCAGGCAGCCTCTTTTTGCTCCTTTATGGCCGTAAGCACGTTTAAAAGCTGCCTCGGTATGGCATTTAAGGTTCTTACAAAATTTGCGGGAACACTGCTCATGGTCGCAAGTAATATGCCCAAAAGGATCTCGCGAGACGGCAGGAGCGCCAGCGCCTTAATTGCGCTTACATCGAGGACCTTGCCGTTCATGACGCCCATTTTGATTTCCAATGCTTTGTGCACAGCGGAAAACTGCGTCAATACTTTAGCAGGCGCAACCGGATCATCATAGCTCAGTGCAACGGCATTTGGTCCCGTAAAAATGTCTTTTATCAAGGCGACATCAGTCTCCTCCGACCCTCTTACAAAAAGCGAGTTTTTGGCGACTTTATACTCAACATCAAGATCCTTGAGCTTTTTTCGCAAATCATTAATAGTCGATACGTCGAGCCCCTTGTAGTCTGTAACGATAACCACCTTGGATTTCAAAAATTTTTCTCGCAGATCTTCAACAATTTTTTTCTTTTTTTCAAGCTTCAAAATTTAACTACACCTCCTTCCATCAATCCTAAAACCAGAGGCGACACATTTACTGCGAACGTAATGTCTCGGTAGGCTGGCCGGGCCGATTAAACACAAATAAAGTGCACCTACGGTCTTTGACAGGAATATTATTTAAAAAAACTTTACGCCAAAGTCTTACAAACGGTATTTAAGCAATAGAAAACAGACAAATCCTTCCAGTTCGGTTTTTTGGAGATGATCAAATCGAAACTGAAAAACCCTTTTAAAAGAAGAAGATTATTTGATTAAGTCTTTGATACTGGCCGTATCTATCTTGAAACCGGGTCCCATAGTCGTAGACACAGCGATTCCTTT
>JAQBHK010000035.1:0-3455 GCA_032127815.1 Desulfobacterales bacterium | reverse complement strand
CCGGCAAGGGATCGATAGGCAGCATAGGATCTGACCAGAAACGGAATGTTTTTGAAATCGACAAAGCGCGCAACACAAAGAAAAAACCTTTCAGGCAGGCCGTACAGTAATCGCAGTTTTTCTTTATCTTTAACTATTTGCCGCTTTTTCTTTGTCCAGTATTCATTATCAACAACGGTTGAACCCGGGTAAAAAATACCTTCTAACGGAATCCCCAAACGGCTGAGATAACGAGCCTGGGGAGTACCTGCCGCAAAACCTGCCTGAATGTTCCGCAGAAGCCATTTTTTGTACATTTCCTTCCAAAAATATCTGGGAACATTATCCCTGACGCTGTCACTGAGCATGACGATCTTGCATCTTTCCTTCCGGCACCAGGCTAGAGAAATGCGGCTTTCTCGATGGCCCCATCCGTTTACTACAAGAACATCGGGACGGATGTCATCTAAGGCCTTAAATACGGTCTTTTTCAGTATGCTTCGGTTTCTTCTGCCGACAGCCGACTCACAATCCATAACGGTGTAGCGTTCGAAGCTCTCTTGGTCTCGAAGAACAGGGTCCCATTCATAATCACTGTCCTTTGCAAACATCTCCATCGCTACAACTCGACAATTTGCATTGGGAGCGGAACGTACGATGGCGCGTAGCCTGGGCGGATGTTGCGGACCAAACGAGGGATATTGAACGGCAATTGTCAGCTTTCCCATTCTAATTCCCTGTTGTGCCCGGTACGCGCTGATCTGGCAAAATACCCTCAGAAGGAGGTGAATTTAGCATGGTATCATGTTTTTTTCGGTTTTCGATGTTGTTATTAAACCGGTCACCAATCTTTTTTGCCGGTACGCCGGCGACAATAGTGTAGGGCGGGACATCTTTAGTGACTACAGAGCCTGCTCCTATGATGGCCCCACGGCCAATCTTAACCCCGGCAAAAATGATAGCCCGGTGTCCAATCCATACGTCATCTTCGACTATGGTATAAGGCATCTCGGGGCGCCCTGAAAACCCTATTGGAACACCCGGAAGATCATATGTGTGATCTCCTCCTAATATGGTAACCTCATGCGCAATATAGGTGTATGTACCAATACTGACTCTCGGACATATACAGCAGTCGCGACCGACATAGCTGAATGGACCGGCCTTAAAGTCGCTGGCGATATCCGCTTTGCCGCCCAAATAGAATGTTGGATGGACATTATTTAAGCAATACCATCTTCTCGCAAGTTTCATTTTACAGTCTCTAACCACCTTGCGTAATTTTTGATGACGCCTAATAGAACTAGCAATTCGATTTAGTATACTAACCATATTTCTAAAAAATATTTACTTGATATTCCCTTTAAGATATGGGTTTCGCGGCAGTTTTACATAACGAAAACCATTTTGTTTGAGGGACTTTATTTGATTTTCATTTGGAACAATTTTAAAAATCACGGCGGTGAAGTTATTTCCCTGGGAAGAAAAAATGCAATTGATAAACCAATAAAATAGTATTCTGGCGCGATATCCGAGCTCATTTTTGTTTATGTCTTCATGTTTGCGGTTCCACGGCAGAAAACTCGTTTTTACGGCATAGGCAGAAATATCCAAAGCAAGACAGAGCTTCTCAAGCTCCCTTCTCCTAAAGCGATAAACATAGTTGCCGGACGGCTCCCAGTCACGGTCACGAAATAGATATTTTCTTAACACACGCAAAAAATAGCCGTCATGACCTTCGAGGATCAAAGCACCTTTTTTAGATACACGTAGAAGTTCGTAGATTCCGATTACAGGTCTGGGAAGGTGGTGTAAGCCTGCCTTGACAACGCCCCAGTCAAATTCGTCGGTCTTGTACGATAAGTTTTCCGCGTTTTCCTCAGAGAAATTGTCAATATCACCTTTCTCGAAAGCTTTCCTAAGATAGTCGGGATGCAAGTCCGTAGCTGTAACAACCAGGCCGTTGCGTTTTAAATAGGATGCTTCAACAGCGCGCCCGTCGCAAATAGTTACGGCACTTTCTCCCGCTAAGGTGCAAACAAATGATTCTAATGCGATCAATTCTTTATTGGCAACAAACTGTCCAAAAGTGCTGTCCCTTCGTTTGGAATACGGGAGCAGATCCTCTCTGCTCCATGTGCCCTTCGCAAAATAGTCCTTTTGAAGCTGAGTCAATAATTGTCTTTTATTCATCTGATAAGTCTGAATCCGGATTATGTTCGTACCGGTATTACAGAAAGGGATGATTGGGGTTGAATAATATTCTTTGAAAAGTTTGTTGTTGAAAGAACTAATGCTATTGTTGTCATTGATATTCGATCGACCGGATCACCGAATGACGTCATCCAGTTTCCGTCTAAAAAACCAAAAATAAGACCCAATAGAACAACAGCCAAGGCCGTAAATTTGCCTATTTCCGATTCGACCTTTACGGTATTTTTTATAATCAACAGCAAAAGCAAGATGTATAAAAATGATGAAATCCAACCCTGCTGTTTGGCGACAGAGAGAACCATATTTAACGGATCGTCTGAAGTCGCCCAATTATAGCGGGGAATTATATTTTGGTTAGGATGGGTTGAGCCGGCATAAAAATAATCGGTAATGCCGAACTTTGACATAAATCCCATTCCAAACAGACCGTACTTGCTTATGTCTTTGTACCCGGCCCTCCAGTTTGAAGCCCTAGCTTCCAAATAAATTGTGGTTAAATCTTTGTCCACCCTGATATATCTTCTTGATTTCTGGAACATATCTTCCAAGCCGATGTCATAAGAGTGTAATGCGAGTGAGCAAACGACAAAAACTCCTATTAACAGGGCATAAACCCGCCTTCGGGAGAAAGATTTCTTAAAGTGAATCGCTGTTAATATTATCAGAGATGCACCTACAAAGATGGCAAATATTGAAGCTCTTGTTTTCGTCAAAATAATTAACACCAATGATAATCCGATAATAAGCAATGTTTTTTTTGAGTATTGGTTAACAAATATAAAATTGACTAAATATAACAGAAACGTTATCGCTATCAGACGAGCGGCGATAGTTGGATTGGCGAAAATTCCTCCCAAGCGCCCCTGGACAATACCAAGGTCTACGAAATGCATAACTCCAGAAAAAACCAAAACAAATATCAATATATTTTGTATCAATTTGATTCTGTCAGTAACGCTGTAGTGATACATCAATCGCGGTATCGACCACCAGACGGCATAGAAATTTGCTGCCCAAATCACAAAAAACATTAAATTTGACTTCCAGTAAACACGGAGAGCACTACCTATAAAACCAATGAGGATTAGACTCAATATGGCATACTGTATTTTTCTATAGGTTCCAAAAAATATAACCGTGCTCTTGCTTTTAGGTCTTGAAATATCCAAAACTATAAGTGCGATGATTATAAGCAAGGTTAGTAGTATATGCACCTTCAACCGCATAGAATATCCTGGAAATGCTGCTTTACCGAGGATTCC
>JAQBHK010000034.1:0-10951 GCA_032127815.1 Desulfobacterales bacterium | reverse complement strand
GTTATGACAAGAATTATCCCACTGCTATCCCCGCGCTCAATGTGTTGCGCCCGCTTGCATTGTCTTTGGGCGTAACATTGGTGGAAGCGCCCGTCAACGACTTAGAAGAACTCAAGTCAGAATTGGCGGCCCGGGAAAATGCGACCGATATTGGCATGGACGCTTTGATTCTTATGTCTGATATTTTAAACCACTCGCCGGCTGGTTGGGGGGTGATCAAAACGTTTGCGGCAAAACACAGGGTGCCAATCGGCGGTAGCTTTCTATATACGGTAAAGAGTGGGGCTGTTTTTGGCAATTCCAATGACATGTTTAAAGTGGGTGAACTGGTGGCCCCCCTTGCGGATAAAATCTTCAAAGGTATCCCTGCCGGTACAATTCCGGTGGTCACCCCCGAGCAGGACCTGTGGATCAACTACACCGTGGCGCAAGAGTTAGGGCTGACGGTACCTAAAGGCCTGTTGAGCAGGGCAGACAGCATTATACGGTAAGACGTTGATGAACAGCACCAAAAGAAAAGA
The DNA here is from genome assembly GCA_032127815.1 of Desulfobacterales bacterium. Classification (GTDB taxonomy): domain Bacteria; phylum Desulfobacterota; class Desulfobacteria; order Desulfobacterales; family UBA11574; genus Desulfatibia_A. The sequence continues at coordinate 10,430 of JAQBHK010000034.1, read as the reverse complement.
GAAATCCCGAAGCTTGACGGTAACTTTGGCCGTTGCCTTTTTCGCCGTTAGCATCGCAGTTCTTTTAATTGTTACCGGCTTGGATATGTATGAGAACCTCCAGGCACAGAAAACAGCCGTTGCCGATCGGCAGCAACACATTGCCATGCAGGCCGCCAACACGGTCAAGACTTTCATACAGGATATATTCCGCGAGCTGCACGCGGCCGTCCACCTTGCCAACCTGATTGATAGCGATTATGAACACCGGACACTGGCCTTAGAGAGGTTGCTGGGCCTTGAAAAGGCCGTGCGTCACCTGGTCCTGTTTGACGAACAGGAAAAAGAGTTGGCGAGTGTTTCACGACTGTCGAAACTATTGCCGCTGCAAATTACAGAACCGAAGGCAAGAGACATGTTTGCCCGCATGCGTCAAAAAAAGACATATATCAGTTCCGTATATATCAATGAGAAGACCGGCGAACCGATGCTGACAATGGCCGTTCCCGTCACGGATTTTTTGGGTGATTACAAGGGGACACTGGTAGCTGAAGCCAACTTGAAATTCATGTGGGATCTGGTAGGCGGCATACAGGTTGGCACCAAAGGCCTGGCCTATGTGGTTGACAGTCTGGGCAATCTAATCGCCTTTCGTGACATCAGCCGCGTCTTAAAGGGAGAGAATTTAGTCCTTTTGAAAAGTGTAAATAAGTTTGTCGGCGATGAGGATTGGATTGAAGACGATTCCTCAAACATATCCAAGGGGATCAACGGTACCTATGTTGTCAGTACCTTTGCGCCACTGGGCACGCCGGATTGGGCGGTCGTGATTGAATTGCCGGTTCCGGAGGCCTATGCATATACCATTAAACAGCTTCAGCGATCCGTACTGATCTTGTTTGTCGTCCTCATTCTGGCTGTTTTGGCTGGAACCTATCTTTCAAAGAGAATCACAAAACCGATCATCCACTTAAGAGATGCCACAAGAAGAATTAGCAATGGGGACTTGGATACACTGATCGATGTGAAATCGAACAATGAAATTGGAGACTTGGCGAAAAGTCTCAACCAAATGGTTGTGGATTTGAACCGGACAACCGTTTCAAGGGATTCTCTGGCTGAAGAAGTGGCTGTTCGTAAAAGAACTGAAAAGGCGCTCATCCAGGCAAAGCAGGAAGCCGAACTGGCAAACCAGGCCAAGAGTCTGTTTCTGGCCACCATGAGCCACGAGATCCGCACCCCCTTAAACGGGGTGATCGGCATGACGGGTCTGTTACTGGATACGGAGTTGACGGCCGAGCAGCGCGAATTCGCAGGAACCGCCCGTGTCAGCGGCGAGTCGCTTCTGGCAGTAATTAATGACATCCTGGATTATTCCAAGATCGAGGCCGAAAAGCTGGATCTTGAAACCCTGGATTATGACCTTAGGACCACCATGGAAGATACCGCAGACGTTCTGGCCGTGGCAGCCCACGCCAAGGGTCTTGAATTGGCCTCTCTGATGGACCCTTCTGTTCCAAGCTTGGTGAGTGGCGATCCCGGAAGACTTCGTCAGATTCTGATGAACCTGGCCAACAACGCTATCAAATTTACGGGAAAGGGTGAGGTGGTGATCCGCGCCGCGTTGATTGAAGAAGATGACGAGCAGGCTGAGATTCGCTTTAGCGTCACGGATACGGGCATAGGAATTCCTGCCGATCGCATCGACCGGCTGTTTCAGTCTTTTACTCAGGTAGATACCTCAACGACTAGAAAGTATGGAGGCACCGGCCTGGGGTTGGCCATTTCCAAAAAGCTCAGCGAGATGATGGGTGGGCAGATTGGCGTAGAGAGTGAAGAGGGCAAGGGCTCCGTATTTTGGTTTACGGTAGTCCTGGGAAAGCAGCCTAAGGGTCGTGAGGTCCAAAAAGTTATTCCCCAAGACATCCGTGAAAAACGAATTCTGATAGTAGATGATAACTTAACAAATCGACAGGTCTTAAAGGCCCAGCTTCGATCCTGGGGTTGCAGTTTTGATGAAGCCTCCCACGGCCAGCAGGCTCTTAACAAGCTCCACCAGGCCGTCGATGAAGGCCTTTCTTTTGATATTGCCATTCTGGATATGCAAATGCCGGTTATGGACGGAGAGACGCTGGGACGACGGATCAAAGAAGCCCCTGATATTAAGGATACCATTTTAGTGATGCTCACTTCTTTAGGGCAACGGGGCGATGCCGCACTGATGAAATCCATCGGCTTTGTCGCCTACCTGACCAAGCCGGTAAGGCGTTCTCAGCTCTATGACTGTCTTGCCACAGTCATTGGGGGCAGGAGCAAGGATGCACAACAGGATTCGGTCCCCATGGTCACGAAGCATTCGATCTCCGATGCCCGCAGGCGCAACGTTCGTATACTCCTGGCTGAAGACAACATAATCAACCAGAAGGTGGCCGTGAATATTATAGAAAAGTTCGGGTATCGTGTTGATGCCGTGGCCAATGGCCTGGAGGCTGTCAAGGCCCTTGAGACTGTCCCCTACGATCTGGTGCTTATGGACGTGCAGATGCCGGAAATGGACGGGTATGAAGCCACCGCAGAGATCCGGAATCAACAATCCAAAGTCAAGGATCATGCTATCCCCGTAATTGCCATGACGGCCAACGCTATGAAAGGTGACCGGGAGCGGTGTCTGGAGGCCGGCATGGACGACTATACGCCGAAACCGGTCGACCCCCAGAAGCTGTTGGAAAAGATTGAAGAATGGACCCAAACGGGGGCTGGGTAATAATACGCATTCCGTATCCGGCAACCAGTATTTAACCCGCAACTCGTAACTCGCAACGCGCAACTCGAAACCCGCATCAAGGCTCCCAGAGCCGCCCTTCAAGTCCAGTTTTAGACGCTCCTCAAGCCCCTTGGCACGATGAAGCTATGTGTAGACGGTTTGGGCACGACGTAGCTTTAGCGTAGGCGGCCGAATGCTTTCGCGGGATGCTCCTCTTCAGGCATCACTAAAATTGATTTTTGCGTTTTTTTGATTTAAGGTCAGGCAATATTTTCAAAACACCACATTCCGGTCATTTTTTGAAGCACCCGGAGATTTATCCGCCTTGGAGGAGATCGCTTTAATCCAAAAGCGGCAAAATGATTTTAAGGCAAAGAACATAAATAATAGCGTCAAAAGTAGACTTGAACCCAATTTCTCTTTTTTTATGGGGAATCAAAAAATGGGAGTACTTCTGCTCGAAGGGGGATGCGAATTCCAGGGAAAAATGGAACAACCGGACAGGAAGGCGCTGGCATTGGCCGGGGGCGAAAAAGCCAGAATTGCAGTCATACCGACCGCAGCGGTTCCGGACAACAATCACGAACGCGCCGGCAACAATGCAATGATGTGGTTCCGGGCACTGGGTGCTGAAAATGCCGTCTTGCTTCCCGTTATCGATACGGCATCGGCCAACGATCCCGAATTCTCGTTTCAATTGAATCGAGCAGACTTTATTTATGTGCTTGGCGGCTTTCCCGGATACCTGGAAAAGACGTTAAGGAAAAGCCTGTGTCTCGATGCGATGCAAAGCGCATATCAAAGGGGAGCGGTACTCGCGGGAAGCAGTGCGGGTGCCATGGTTTTATGCGAGCGTTACTTTGATCCTAAAGTCAAACAGATTAAAAACGGTTTCGGGATCCAAAAAAATGTTATTTTGATTCCCCACCATGATACCTTCGGAGGTGCCTGGCGAGAAAAGTACCTGGGCGATATTCAGGATGTCCGGTGCGTCGGCATAGATGAGCAAACCGGCATGATCAGGGAAAGAGAGCATCATCGATGGACAGTATACGGGAAAGGTACCGTCACAGTGTATCAGGAATTTTCAATCGATGTTTACAAATCCGGCCAGAAATTCAAACTCGTAAAAGATCCTGGTTAGTCGCCGTCCGCGAATCCAAAATGAACATGATGGCCACTACCTATAATTGATGCCTTCATTTTGTTTGCACTCAATTTGGGTATAAATATTGACTTCAACTTTCGCTTTTTAATATTTGTTATAAAAATGGCTCAAATGCTGATAATCTGGAAAAAAGCAGCAATCGCATAATATATAATGTTATATTTTACATCCCTAAAAAAAGCTTGCCAAGCACCTGAATTATGCTTACGATGTATTACAACCAAATACACTGGAGGCAATGTATGAGTAAAGCATTATCAGTAAGAGTCTCTGACGAACTCGCCTTAAAACTATCTGAAATTGCGAAAGAAACAGAACGGCCCAAATCATTTCATGTTCAAAAAGCTTTGGAAGCCTATCTGTCTGAAATCGCTGATTTGCAAGTTGCATATGATCGTTTGCTTGATACTACCGATCTGATTATTTCTATTGAGGAGATGAGGAAAGAACTTGAGTTATAAAATCGCCTTCAAACAATCGGTTGCGCGTGATCTCAAGAAAATAGACAAGGAACAGGCCACTAAAATATTAAAAAAAATTGACGATGAACTTCCCGAAAAAGCGGAGACTTTGCCAGTATTAACAGGTAAATTTTCGGGTTTAAGAAAATTTCGGATCGGTGATTTTCGAGTAATATTTTCAATCATTGGCGACACAGCTCTTATTTTAAGAATTAGGCATCGAAAAGACGCCTACCGATAACATACATCTCACTGAACACGAAGGGTTATAAATGCGCCGTTACGACCTTTTGTGGCTTGCTATAATTACCTCTCTTTATGTTCCTATAGAGCTGTGCCCCGCCCGTGCGTTAGTAAACATTAAAACTTAATTGAGGAAGATAAGCATGACTTGGGCTTTAATGAAAGCGATCATCATTTTACCCGGTACTGTGCTGGTGTTCGTTCCAACAGTGATATTGATTGTCTCGAGAGGAACGCGATTCTCTCCTGATTTTCAATACCCGACTGAGGTTACATTCTTTCTTGCGATGGCAATCGCCTCGGCGGGAGGTTACTTGGCGGCACGCACAGCGACACTTTTTACTAAGTTCGGTGATGGGACACCCGCACCTTGGGAGCCGCCTAAAAAACTGGTTATCGCCGGCCCGTACCGATATGTCAGAAACCCTATGATTACCGGAGCGATACTCAGACCTCAATTGATCGCAAACAAAATGAAGAAACTCTGGAATATACTAAAATTAAAATACATTTTTTGCCTTTCTTGAAATCTTGTATCTCTTCTATTAGTGAGATACAATTTTTCTTTTAAATCTTCATTTTGTTCACTCTACGAGAAAGCCGATGATACTCCATCTCCTGTGTTGCCAAGGGTTCGCAGTAAAATACTACGGCTTCACCCTTGGACGCCTTGGATCTGGCGTATCCTCGGCTTTCGCTCAATTGAGGTCATATTTTAGGAGAAACCGTTCTATTCAATTCCTGGCCGCTGTTACTATGGACGATAGTTTTTTTGGCCGGAAAAATGCTTTATCTCCCCTTTATCGAGGAAAAAGAACTGACACAAAGATTCGGTGAGCCATATTTGGAGTACATGGCCCATGTGCCCCGATGGATACCGCGCTTCAAGGTTTGGAATTGTTAACAAATTTTAAAAATGGGGGAGGGCGCAAGTCCTCCACGGAAGATCGTACCGGGGTGGCTAAATAAACAATCTGTGTTCATCTGCGTTAATCCGCGTCCCAATAAATCACAAGCACCTTTGCGTGAAACATTCCCGTACTAAAGGAATTTTGCACGCAAAGCCGCAAAGAGGTCTTTTTTAAAAATAAATTCCTAGCGACTTAGCGACTTGGCGTGAAAAACTAAATTATTATTGATAAAACAGCATAAAAATGGCATGCTTATAAAAAACTTTTCTTGACATATTAATATATTATAAAATACGTTAATGACGAACCGTAGTTGCCGAAACCTTAGTAACGTAAATGGGGGATCAATATGGAAAATCCGTTTAAATTCGGCGGAATTGTTCGCGGACCATTTTTCGCAGACCGAAAGCAAGAAATAGATGAGCTTTCTCGTGAAATGATCAATTTGAGCAAAATTTTTCTGATTTCTCCAAGACGATACGGAAAAACCTGTCTTCTCTTTAACCTAATGGACAGACTCGATCAGCTCGGAATAGCTTCTGCATACATCGATCTCAATGCTTATCCCGACCTTGGAAGTTTGGCTGCAGCTTATACGCATCTAACCACAAAAGCCCTTGAAACCAAGACTGACAAATTAATTAAAATATTTTCAAGTCTTCGACGACTTCGGCCCAAGATTTCGGTTGGACTCAATGGCTCGATGAGTGCCGGGGTCGAGCTTGCTGTTCAGGAGAAGGAGTCACTATCTGCGCTGATCGAAGGCATGAATCATGCAGACCGGCTTGCAGCTGAGCAAAACCGTAAATTGGTCGTTATTATCGATGAATTTTCAGATCTTACAAAGTTTAACGGTCATGATCTTGAAAAGGCACTGCGTTCGGAAGTCCAACAACATGAGCGCATCGGTTATATTTTTTCAGGTTCTGAAGAATCGGTGATGCTTTCCATGGCAAAGGATCGAAAGCGGGCTTTTTACAAATTGGGACGTATTATGGGGCTCGGTCCCATAGAAAGAAAACCATATACTGACTTTATCATGAACTGGCTAGGCAAAGGAAACTTTACGGCAGATCAACATGATTTGCAAAAGCTTTTCGAACTGGGCAATGATATACCGCACAATATCCAGCGGCTTTGCCATAACATGTGGGAAATTGCTCGTGAAAACAGAGTGGTCGCACCGGAACTGATTGATCAGCTTCCGATGATCGTCGCGCAACAAGACTCACCGCATTACGAATTGTTGTGGCGGTCCGTATCGCAACAGCAAAAAAAACTGTTGATGGCCCTGAGCAGCGACTATGATTCCAAACCCTTTTCAAAGGATTTTCAACTCACCTACGGTATCGGTCCTTCATCTTCCATAAAAGCGTCTCTGGACTCTCTTGTTAAAAAAGGAATACTCTACAAAACCACCAAGGGAAAGTATCAATTTTCAGATACCTTCATGCCCTGCTGGATCGATTATATCGGGGATAAGAAACAAGGCTGGTAGGAAAATGGACAAAAAAACCGCCATACCTGTCATCGCTTCATCATCGGTCAAAACGGTCGGCAAACGAACAGGTTTTTCGGCCCGGATCGAATTATGGAATAATGTTTAAGACGAATCAACTCTCTGCCTGATCTAACAGTTTTCTCGGCGGTTTATTCATTTTTATTCTTGATTACAGCTTATTTTTTCAATCTCAAAAAATTCTGTAAATCATCAGACGGATGAATTCTGCAAAGGGCCATATATATTGATCTTTACAGAAGTTTTTCTGCAATAGCGCCTCATTATTGTGCTATGCAGAATTTATTCCCTTGCTTGAATATTGGAATATGCAGAATTTATTCTGCTCACTAACTTTTATCCCAATGAAAAAATGCTTTACGAAATAAAAGGTGTAAAAAGCTACGAAAATGAGACTGGTTACCCGCACCGTTCGCTTTCAATCAAACTATTGACATTTTGACGTTATAACGCTATGGTGTCTTAACTGCAACAGGAGGTGACATTATGGCAACACAGACTAAAAGAGCTACCATCTATTTTGACTCTGACCTGCACAAAGCGTTACGACTTAAAGCCGTTGAAACGTCTCGATCAGTTTCTGATCTTGTAAACGAGGCCGTCAAAGGTGCACTTGCTGAAGATGCTGAGGATCTATCCGCGTTTGATGAAAGGGCTGATGAACCTTTGATAAGTTATGATGAAATGGTCAAGAGGTTGAAAAAAGATGGCCGTATATAAGCTTTTTTTCAAAAAATCGGTGCAAAAAGATTTTGATGCCATCCCTAAAAAGGATCTTAAAAGGATCCTAAATCGTATTGAGACACTCGCAAAAGATCCGCGACCGTATGGTTGTGAAAAAATGACCGGACTGGAAAGATACCGCCTGCGCCAAGGGCGGTATCGTATTGTATATTCGATTCAAGATGATGAACTTGCGGTATGGGTAGTGAAGGTTGGACACCGTAAGCACATTTATCGCTGAAGCGAACATTTCGCTGCACCAGACGCCAAAATCCTGCCGGCTTTCGGCGCTGGTGAGCTTTTATCACGCAACTGCTGTATCGAGTGACCGCCACCTGATTCAATGCATTGTATATATTGATTTGAACATGGTGCGTGCGTTGTCATCCATCCATCGAAATGGGATTTCGGCGGGTATAATGAAATCCAGAAGCCTCGTGAGAGGTATGCAATAATAGATTACAAATGTCTGATGGATCTTCTGCATATCTCAAACTTAGGAACTCTCACAAAAAATGGGTTGAAGAAATCCTCAAGGCAAAAAATTATGTTAGAAGAAAGTAAGTGGTCTCAAAGCATCGCCGCTGGAAGCAAGGGTTTTGTTGAGGACATAAATGAAAAACTCGGTATTCGGGCAAAGGGCCGCAAGGTTGAGGGGTCGAGAGGTTTGTATCACCTTCGGGAAGCGCAGGCTGCTTACAATAGCAATTTTACCCCTGAAAAGGGTGTTTTAAGCGCTTAGGGTGACGATTTTCATACTAAAAAGACGGTTTTAAGGACAATCGCATAAATTTTGATACTTATGGCAAGGGCAAACAGATGCTACATACCGGGGTTGGGCTGGCACAGCACGGGGTATGATCGGCAACAAGACGCAATCGGTCCCGCATTACCCCTGGGGGTGGTGGGGCGGCGGCAGACAGGGAAAAGGGGGAAGACTATGGAGCAGAACCGGGCAACGCAAATCATGGAGCAAGGCTACGCTTGATCGGAGGCTGTACTCCAGGCCGTGTGCCAGGAATTCGAGATAGAGATAGAGAACGATGTCATTCGCCGGATCGCCTTCGGCTTCGCCGGGGGGCTCGGCAACACGGGGGCCGTTTGCGGTGCCGTCGTCGGTGCCGTGATGGCTATCGGCCTCAAGCGGGGGCGGGCCGACACGATGGAAGAAGGGCTCCGCGAGTTGGCGCTGACGCGGGAGTTTCGTCGCCGCTTCGAGGTCGAGATGGAGACCATCAACTGCCGTGAACTGACGGGGGCGGATCTGACCACGGAGGAGGGGCTCGAGCAATTCATGAGCTCTGACACACCCCAGACGGTCTGCTTTCCGGCGGTCGGCGCAGCTTACCGGCTGGCGGTGGATTTGCTGAAGGAAACCTCGTAGTCAGGGGGCCGTCGCGCTCAAGCCACCGTTGGTGGGAGTAGGCCTGGCAGTCCAGCGTATGCCGCCGATGAGCTTGGGTGTCACGTGGCCTGCAAAGGGGGCGCCGCTTCGCGTCGCCAGCACACTGTGCGCCACCCTCAACGCTCGCGGCTGATACGCGGTCCGTTCGATGAAAAAGGAAACACTGTGACCGGGACAGAAGTAGTGCTCAAATCAATACTGGAGGAATGCGAGTGGCAAGACTAAAAGGTGAAAAAAGGAGGTAAGTATGGATTGGAAAGATATCGGTCGTTCGCTCGTGTCGCAAGGCGCGCCGCTTCTTGGCGGGCTGCTCGGTGGCCCGGCAGGTGCCGTTGCGGGCAAATTGGTTGCGGGGTTGTTTGGTGCCGACCCTGAAAACCCGGAAGAAGTAATGAATGCAATTCAGGGTGACCCTAACGCAATGGTAAAACTCAGGGAGTTGGAGAATAATCACAAGGAAAAATTACAAGAGCTTCAGCTCGAGGAAACCAAAGCTTTTCTTAGCGATATTGATTCTGCAAGAAAACGAGAAGCGGCCGTGGTGGCTGCAACCGGTGGGAAGGATATCAATCTCTACGTATTGTCCTATATTGTGGTGGGGGCATTTTTCTTATTGGTACTGGTATTAATTTTAGGTGAATTTGGTATGTTCTCGAATCAGATGGTATTGGCAGATGCCAACGGCAACCTTCTCAAAGATGCTGAAGGCCATCTCCAGTTCATCGGAAAGAATCCGATCAATAAGCTTAAGGATAACGCGCTCATCATGATGATTGTCGGCGCGTTGATTTCCGGCTTCACTCAAGTTCTGTCATATTTTTTTGGTAGTTCAAAAGGCTCTTCAGATAAGAATAAATATATTCAAGCTAAAGGATAATCGATTATGAGCAATTTTGTTGGCCTGGGCATTGTCAACGTCGGCTGGCTCAATATGCGCGCTTCGCCGGGAGGGGCCGTGCTCGATGTTTTAAAAGAGGGTACGGAGCTTTATCTTTTGGGCCGCACCGGGGGTTGGCTGGAAGTCATGCTTAATGGCGTTAAGGGCTATGTTACCTCGCGGTATATAAGGGTCATGCCGACAACCAGTCCGCAAGCGCCTGAGAAAGTCGAAGAAACGGAAACTGAAAACGCCGAGGAGAAGGTGTCGACAGCTACGACAACTCGATACGGTGAAATAACTGCGGGTCGTCTGAACTTCCGAGATGCGCCGAGCGGCCATATTCTAGGGATGCTTTTTAAGGAGGATCTGGTCGAGAT
>JAQBHK010000033.1:0-8729 GCA_032127815.1 Desulfobacterales bacterium | reverse complement strand
ACTATTTTAAAATCGGGCTGTTTGTCATCGCGGCCGCACTGATCGGCGTGGCGGCAATTGTTGTTTTGGGAGCCGGATCGCTGTTTCAAAAAAAGGTGATGATCGAAACCTACTTCGAAGAATCGGTGCAAGGATTGGAAGACGGATCTTTGCTCAAGTTTCGCGGTGTTAGTATCGGTAAAATTGCGGAGATCACCCTGGTGGGCAAAAGATACGCTACCGACCGCCGCTATATCCTGATACGAGCAAACCTGCTGCCGGATACGCTGCGGGTAAAAACGTCGCCCCTGACTCGCGAAGATATGAAAACGGAAGTCGAAAAGGGGCTTCGGATTCGATTGAGCTTCCAGGGATTGACCGGCAGCGCTCATCTGGAGATGGATTATCTGGATCCGAAACTCCATCCTCCCTTAAATATCGATTGGAAGCCTGTGTATTGCTATATCCCCTCCACGCCCAGCACCATTACCCGCCTCGGTGTTGCCTTGGATCGGATAATGAAAAACTTAGAGAGCATCGATTTTAAAAACACGGCTGAAAATTTTAATAACTCTGTCAAGGTCTTGAGCCAGGTGCTCGACAAAGCCAACATCGGCAAGATCGGTGAACAGGCCGAGACCTTGCTGGCTGAACTCAGGGAAACCAACCGGCGGGTGGCCCGGCTTTTGGAAGATCCAACCATAGCATCACTTCTGCCCGACGCAGCGGCAACCATGGCCGCGGCGCGCCGGTTTGCAGAAGAGACCCAAACGCCCGTGGCGCAGCTGCTCGAGGTCTTTAAGGACGTTTCGGAGGGCGTTAAGAGACTGACCGTGAATTTGGACTCCCTTTCCGGCGACACCGCCGCAAGCGTTGCTCAGTTGAGAAGGATACTGCGCCGTCTGGACGACCTGATTAGTGACCGGCAGCCAGACATTGAAGCGGCACTTGAAAATATCAGGCTCATTTCCGAAAACTTAAGGGAAGTCACCGACAATGCCAAGAAATACCCTTCCCAGTTTTTATTCGGAGAGCCCCCGCCTCGATTGAAGACCGGAGGAGACCAATGAAAAACAGAATGCTTCTGATTCTTTGTATAGGCCATTTGCTGCTTGTATTCCTGTTGTTAGGATGCTTCAATGTTCAGAGAAGTTATCCTGAAAAGCGTTTCTTTGGTTTGATCACTTCCAGGGGTGCAGACCTCACGACACCTAGGTCGGACGCCATTCTCAGAATCAGAAAATTTTACGTATCTTCCCGCTACGAAGGCAAAGGTTTTGTCTATCGCCGGGGCGATTTGAATTATGAAACAGATTTCTATAACGAATTTTTGATTTCACCCGGGTTGATGATTGCCGAGGAAGTGTGTAAATGGCTGACCGCATCCGGCCTGTTTCAGTATGTTATAAATTCCGCAAGCCTGATCGAACCGGCCTTTTGCCTGGAAGGTGCGATCAGCGCACTCTATGGGGATTACACAAACTTAAAAGCCCCCAGGGCTGTCCTGGACATCCGGTTTTTCCTTGTTCAAAACGGCGCTGCTCAACCCAAAATCGTTTTTGGAAAGACATATCACGAAGAAACTTCTATAAACAAAACTTCCCCTGAAGCCTTAGTGGAAGGCTGGAACCGTTCTCTCGAGCAGATCCTGATACAATTTGAAAAGGACTTGGCAACCTACAATTTACAAGGAGATGAAACGAAATGAAAAAATTGAAACCCCATCAACCCCCCCTGATCCTGAAGCGACGGATGGCGGTTTGGTGGATGATCGCCATGCTTGCGGCAGTAGTGGCTCCGGAGGCTTTTTCAGCAGCGGGTCCGGCAACACCTCCCGGCTCCTTTGCCCATCTGGTCAAGATCGCCAGCCCGTCGGTGGTAAATATCAGCACCGTCAAAACGGTTAAAGGCCAGCAGCCGGTCCCCGCGCCGTTCGGCCCGGGCGATCCGTTTCAAGATTTCTTCGAACGTTTTTTTGGGGGTCAGGTCCCCAAGGAGTACAAGCAAAAGAGTCTCGGGACCGGTTTGATCATCAGCCCGGACGGCTTTATCCTAACCAACAATCATGTTGTCGAGCAATCCGACGAAATCAAAGTGAAAACCGCGGATGACAAAGAATATGCCGCTGAAATCATCGGCCGCGATCCCATGACGGATCTGGCCCTTATCCGTATCAAGGCGGCCGGTCCGCTGACACCGCTGGCCTTAGGCGATTCGGACCGGGTTGAAGTCGGCGATTGGGTGATTGCCATCGGCAACCCTTTTGGGCTGGGAAATACGGTGACCGCCGGCATCGTAAGTGCTAAATACCGCAGGATCGGCGTAGGTTCCTATGAAAATTTTATTCAAACCGATACGCCCATCAATCCGGGCAACAGCGGGGGCCCCCTTTTGAATACTTCCGGCGAAGTTATCGGCATTAACACTGCTATTTTTTCCCAAAGCGGGGGCAGTGTCGGCATTGGATTTGCCATACCAGTTAACATCGCCCAAGACCTTCTGCCCCAGCTCAAACAAGGGAAGATCGTCCGGGGATGGATCGGTGTGATGATGCAGGAAATCACTCCCGCACTCAAAGATAAGCTCAACCTGATCGATGAAAAAGGCGCTTTGGTTTCAGATGTTTCCGTTAAGGGTCCGGTCGATGAAGCCGGCATTAAACGCGGAGACGTTATTGTCGCTTTTAACGGCAAAGAAATCAAAGAAATGCATGATCTGCCCTATATCGTAGCATCTACGGCGGTCGGCCAAACAGTGGTGGTGGATATCATTCGAAAACGGGAAAGAAAGAGCGTTCAGGTCAAGGTCGGTGAGTTGACGCCGGCTTCAGAAGAAGCCCAACTGGGGGCCGAAGACGAACTCGGCCTGGGAATGACCTTGAAAGAAGTGACGCCCGAGCTGGCCCAACAATACGATCTAACGCTAACCAGAGGTATTATTATCGTCGAGGTTGAAAGCAATTCTCCGGCGGACGCAGCCGACCTGCGAAGCGGCGATATCATCCTCGAAGTCGAGAATCTGCCCATGAAAACCATCGAGGCGTTTGTTCATAAAATACGGCAGTACAAGCAGGGGGATACGGTTCTTTTTTTGATCAACCGCGAGGGCTCGACCCTCTTTGTTACACTTACGACATCCTGATAAACAGAAGCATGTTTGGTTCCGGTTTGTTCGGGATAAAAAATAGGGGGATAAAATGAAAAAAATATTCATTATAGGAATACTTGCTTTTATGGTTTCGACTGTCCCGATATTGGGTGCCGAAAAAAAACCGACGGATACACTCTATATTCAATCTGAAATTCAAACTATTTTATCGGCGCTGTCCGACAATTTGAATCGATTTGAATATATTCAAAAGATGCTGGAAAATACCGGGAAAGACAACAAGAGCTACAACGAGTATAAAAACATTTGGCTCTCAACCATACTGGCCGTTAACACGATATCCTCTATTTGTGAATACGAAACGGATCTTTTAGTCCTTTTTTTGGATTTGAAGGCGCACCGACGGGTCCACTATATTGATGTGCGAAGCAAGAGTCTGGAGACGTCCGTGCAGCAGATGGACATCATGACCGAGCAGATCCGAATCAACCACCGACTGATGCCGCCGGATCTGGCTGAGCTGCATCTATTCGATAAGTTAAACAAAAATATCGACTCATCCACGGGTTTGCTGAAAAGCGCCAGGGACTTGATTCTGCAATTAAAATAAATAAGGACGCATCCTATGCCGATTGGATGGTATTCATACATTACGAAGTCGAAAGCGTTGCCCAAAAGCAAACCATTAGCTTTAAAAAATCGTTATTTTTATACGGGTTGTTCTTCCGGGCCATCGTTCTATTGTTCTTGACTACCATCATAGGTTCAGGTAGTTAAAAAAATCATCCATTTAAAAACGTTCTGATCAAATATTGATCGTAATCCGAGCGCTAACCGAAAAGATATCGGCCATGCCAATGTACCGGGCAAACTATATCAGCGCCATGCACGCGGAATTGCTGAAAATGGTGGAAAAGAGCCTCACGCCGGTGGCCCTGCGCTACGGCTACAGCGAAGTTGCGCTGGAGGCCAACATCAGATGGCACCCCTTGGTTTTGGTCTTGGGGAATTACTCCTCCGGCAAGTCCGCCCTGATCAATGACTTTTTAGGTGCGGATATTCAGGCCACCGGGCAGGCGCCTACCGACGATTCTTTTACCATCATCACCTACGATGAAACGGCTTCACCCGGCAGCCCCATCCGTGTGGCCGAAGTGCGCGATGGCAAACACTTGTTGAATGACCCGGAATTTCCCTTTGAGACCCTTAAAAAACACGGTCAGCGCTTTGCCGCACACTTTCGCCTAAAAAAAGTCAACTCGCCGTTTTTAAAAACCCTGGCTGTCATCGACACCCCCGGGATGCTCGACAGCATTACCGAACGGGATCGAGGTTACAGTTACCAGGATGTCGTCGGCGACTTGGCCCAGATCGCCGATCTGATTCTGGTGCTTTTCGATCCCCACAAAGCCGGAACGATCCGGGAAGCGCATACCAGCCTGCGCGACACCCTGCCTGTCCGGACCTTTGAAGATCGGGTTCTTTTTGTTCTGAACCGCATCGACGAGTGCGGCTCTCTAACCGACCTGCTGCGGGTGTACGGTACGCTGTGCTGGAACCTGTCTCAGATTACGGGCCGCAAAGATATCCCCATGATCCATTTAACCTATTCGCCCCGGGCGGCCCAAGACTCCAAAAATCGACTGGAGCAGGATACCAGCTATTTGCAATACTTGGAAAACCAGCGGGAGGAACTGAAAAAAGCCGTTTTGGAAGCCCCCAAGTATCACCTGGATCATCTGGCCACCTTCGTAGAGACCCACAGTGAGCGCTTGTCGCATTTTCTGGAAGCCCTGCTCAGTTACCGGCGAAAACTCTACCGGTATCGCCGGAATTTCATCTTGGTGGGGTTGCTGTTCAGTTTGCTTGGTTCGGCTGCGGCCGCCGGGCTCTTGGTTCATGCCGGAGGGCTGATGTCCGGAATGGATTCGTCTTTGTTAGTGAGCAGTGTTGCCGGGCTCACGGCCGCATTTTTCCTGTTGTGGATGGTTTTGGTTTTGAAATTCTTAACGGCCCGATTCCATCGTAAGCAGCTCAAAGCGCTGGACAACCTGACCTCTCTGGACAACCAAACCCGGAAGGATAGCTGGCAGGCGGTCAAAGATCTGACTTTCCGGTTTTTGGAAAAAAATAATGGCACGTACTCCCTGCGGAAGTTAAAAAAAGATTGTCGCGCGGTACAGGATGTTTTTGAGAAGGGGGGGCGTGAAATCAGGAAAGCTTTGAAAGAATTGGCGGCACTCAAACCGGACACACCCATCACGCAACCGCCGGGGGAAGCTCTGGAGGCCATCACCAGAGACAAAACCCCCTAAAACAACTTGCAGCCAACCTTTATTAGATAACAATCCTTCAGCGCTACAATCCCCCGGTTAAAGCCCAAAGTCATACGCCCGGCCGAAAATATAAGTGGCGTCGTCTTTACGCTTCCCCGATGCCGGCAGACGATTACCGGCCAGTTCCTCCGGCCCGCTCAAGCGTTCAGACAGATTCGGAAACTCGCTTGGTTTGGCACCCATTTTCTAAATTCCTGACAAGGTGCGGCGGGGATCAATTTTTTCCGGCAATGACCCCGACCGGATCTTATTTGACGACATGGATCTCAACACGCCGGTTATTCGTTTGTCACAGCCATTCCTTTTTTTTAAAGAAGCTGATCATGATTGCCACGATGACGACAATGATGCCCCAGAGCAAAAAATAACCCCAGCGCCATTCGAGTTCCGGCATAAACTTAAAATTCATGCCGTATATCCCGGCGATAAACGTGATCGGAATAAATATGGTTGCAATCATCGTCAACACTTTCATGACCTCGTTCATTTTATTGCTCACCGTAGAAAGATAAATATCCAGCATACCCGCCAGGATATCCCGATACGATTCGATGGTATCAATCACCTGAATCGTATGATCGTAAACATCTTTAAAGTATACGCGGGTTGACTCGTTGACCAGAGGGGATTCACTTTTGGTCAACGTGTTAATGACCTCGCGGATCGGCCAGATTTGCTTGCGCATGTATATCATTTCACGTTTCATTTCATGCAGGGTGTGCAGGGTCTCGCGAGTGGGATTTTCGAGAAGCTCTTCTTCCAGCGCTTCAATCGTTTCACCTAAGGTTTCCAGGATGATAAAGTAGTTATCCACGATGGCGTCGATCAGGGCATAGGCCAGGTAATCGCATCCTGCCTTGCGAATCCGGGTTTTGGGATTGCGAATTCTATCTCGGATGGTATTGAAGACATCACCGTGAGTCTCCTGGAATGATATCAGGTAGTTTTCTCCCAATACCAGGCTGAACTGCTCCCCCCTGGTTTCTTCTAAATCTTCGTTATAATAGAGCATTTTTAAAACCACAAAGATGCAATCCTCAAATTCCTGGGCCTTGGGTCTCTGGCCGGTATTTAAAATATCTTCCAGAACCAGCGGATGGATGTTGAAATACTGACCGGTTTTTTCGATAATGTCGACCTGGTGCAGCCCGTCGATGTTGATCCAGGTGACCGTCGTCAGATCTTTAAGCGGAAAGGCTTCTTCAATAGCGTCGATGACCCGTTCCTGCAGTTGTCCCGCATCATAGTCAATCAGGGTGATCCGGGGTTTTTCCTCCTTTTGTTCTCCGATGTGAACCAGCGTGCCCGGGGAAGTTCCCGCCTTTTTGACGGTTCTTTTTATAAATTTTTCCATGAGTTGATTCCTTTCGGCTTTTCTCAGGATGCCGAATTATGATTCCTGTCCTTTGAGCATCACCATCTTGAGCTGGCGTTTGTCGTCGTTGGCCATGTAAATGGTGCGGGACGGAAATGCAAAATCGATACTTTCGGCTTCGAACCTGCGCATGATTTCAAGACAGGTTTTCTGGAGCCAGGCCTGAAAGTCCCAGTAATTGGGTGGATGATACCAGACGATCACCATGACATTCAGGCTCCAGTCATTGAAGCCGTTGAAAAAAACCCGCGGTGGGAAATCCTCCTGTATGCCTTCATGGTTTTCGAGAATTTCCCGAATCATATTTACGGCCTTTTCGACCTTGTCCGGCGGCGTATCATAGGTGATGCCGATATTGCTGAGCCACCGAATATACGGCCTCTCACCGATGTTTTCCAGAGAGGAGTTTACCAGTTTTTCATTGGGGATGGTTACCAGATGACCGGCCAATGTCCGAATACGGGTGCTTCTGAAACCCACATTTTCAACGGTTCCGTCGTATTGCTCGATGGTGATCCGCTGTCCCACCTGAAACGGCTTATCAAACAAAATGGTCAGAGTCCCGAAAAAATTGGCAATGGAATCCTTGGCTGCCAGAGCCACGGCCAGGCCGCCGATTCCCAGGGACGCCAGCAGGGGACCGATTTTGAGCCCGGTGAGATTTTGAACCACAATGATGCCGCCGATAACAATCACAAACAGCCGCAGTGTTTTGGCCACAATCGGAACCAGCATGTCGTCCAGGGTGCTTTCGGTGCCGGCCGCCCATTTTTTCAAATATACATCCAGAAGCTGTACCAGGCGGAGGATAAACCAGAACAGGGCGATGATTCCGCCGCCGTCGGCTGCTTTTTGCGCCACCAGATACACCAGGTTGGCGCCGTCCGGTGTTTTAAAATGGCTGTACAGGGGCGATAGGGCACCATAAATGCCGTAAGACCAGACAAACAGGGACAGCGGCCTGGAGAGGGCCTCAAGCAAATGCTGCCGCCATGAGACAGCCTCTGCTTCGGGAGGTGTTTTTTGAATCGCGGCATTGACCAGCCAGCGCAGCAGCCGCTCAACAGCGACCACCACAAAGGTCAAGACCAGGCAAAGAAGCAGTTTGATCCAGGTAATCCCTGCCAAAGTTTCGACTTCGATCCATGTGCCGATTTTGGTTGAAGCCGTGCGGCTGAATTTATCGATATTTTTTCCTAAACTCTCACCGGCCCGATCTAAAGCCTTGGGTTTTATGTCGGGGCTTGCGGCCTTGCCGTTGGATTGATTGGCAACGTTTTCTTGAGCTGCGGCATCCTGTTCGGCGGAGCGGGCCGGAGCGGTAGTCATGACACTGGCTTTGCTCGAACCTGTTTGGGCCCATAGAAGACCGGGGGACATGGACCAGAACGTAATACTTAAAAATAAAATGATATTGATGGCATACTTGATGAAGGGATTCATATTTTTTTCCTTGAAGCAACGGTTGTTTTTCTTAACGCTGACTCGACTTGTCGGGTCGTCTTGTCCGGCGCAGCTCGAAGAGCAAAGTCTGAACCGGTTGCGTTCAGTGTTTTGTTCAAACGCCCGGCATCATAGAACCCGGTCAGTTCATAATCATACCCTAAATCGATCATAATTTCAAGGGCTCCCGCAAAAGCCGAACATCCGCCCACAGGTTTTCCGGCGACGTCAAAACCAAGCATGTTTTCGTTATACCCGCGCACGCTGGATGTCCCGCCCAAAAAAAAGAGCTGATCCTCGGGAACCGCTTCCGTCGAGCCGAACGGATCAAGATAACCGGCCCGGCCGATAGCGACCAGTGTCAGGTGATCCCACGGCGTTGCTGATTTTCCCTAACAACGATGTTCAGTATAATCTTCCGGTTGTCGGGAGCGCGTTTCTCAACGGCCTGGATGTCGGTGTCCATGTACCCATGTTTTAGATACAGA
>JAQBHK010000032.1:0-7203 GCA_032127815.1 Desulfobacterales bacterium | reverse complement strand
TCTGAACTATATGGTAACACCGCGTGGATATTCGAAAAAATATACCCTCAATAAGTCTTGAAAAATCTGGTACTTTGGGCTAGGTCGCCGACTTCGCCATAGTAGCAAGGCTACGACGGCTGAAAGAGTTATCTGGCTCTGTCTTGGAGTTTTGTTTCTAAAATCACAAATTCCAAGCACCCCGCCAAAAAGACGGCGGGCAAGCAAATCTCAATTTATCAAAAGGGTGTCGGGACGCGCAACATGATCCAATTCCTCAAAACCAGCGGGTGGCAGATATGGTCGGGGGAGACAAAGGATTCTTCGTTGACATGCCACTTCAACTTCATCAGCGGCAAAGAGAACTGGTACAACCACAGCATCTACGAAGGCAGAAGGGTTTTTGGGGTTCGTTCCCGGATAGAATAAGGTAAGACCACATCCGCACATTTACATGATTGAGGTTCCGAATCTGCTATTGACTCGATTGACGAGCATGTGTAAATAAAGGCCAGCAAGCAATCATCAGTTTTTGCAAGCCTTGTCTCGCTCTCGATATTACAAAGATATAAAAAAGCTATTGGGTCTTATGCGTCATTTTGTATGGTTATTGCCCAAAGGAGATTAAAATGAGTATTAAAGAACTAGTTGATAAAATTGTAAGTGATGGTAGATTGACGCTATATGAACACAAACAGTTGTTAAAGAAAATCAATGAAGACGGGAAAATTGATAAAGAAGAGCATGAACAGTTAGCAAGAGTTCTAGAAATGATAAAAAATGGTACATTAAAAGTAGAGTAAAATAAAAAAATTCCTGCTAACAGAGCTCTTGCAGCCGAAAGCTAATCGCTGAGGCTGAAGAAGCACCCGCTCAGCTCAGGCGTTATAGCAATTCACGATGCCTTTAAACCCCAACTACAGGTGATGATTACGGTTTTTTGATAATGTCTGTTGAAAGCTGCCTGAATATCAAATTGATTCACCAGCAGATGGCCGAGATCAATACAGACCGCAAGATTAAAATCATTTATGATTTTTTGAAGTTCCCTGCAGTCCCGCTAAAGTTGGATTTCCGCTCTGCTCAAACAAGATGATGGATTTTATCAACAATCCGCCGCCGGCAGACTGGTTAGGGGCCATCAAGATGGAGTCAAAATAAGAATGATTCTATTTTCACGCCCTCATTAGTAGGAGGTAAAGAGATTCAGCACACCACATATAGTCACCATTTTTATTTAAGTACAACATAAAGTGCCGGATAAAAGTAGCATAATAAACTCCTTGACAAAATGCTCATAATTTTATCTATAATTTATAACTATTTAATATCATAATGTTAAATTTATTTTAATTGATCTTTCAATTAATTGTGAATATAAAAGAATAAAAGATCTTCAGTTGAATACTTTTAAATACGTGTATTGATATTATTTAACCACATCACGTTTGGCATCACGGAAGGCGTTGTCACTACATCATTCCGGCAACGATGGTAGTGTTTAAATCACAACATCTGCTCATTTTCAGCAGGTAAAAACATATGTGCCGATCGCCAAGAGACCCAAGATCAGGTGCTTTAAGCTATCCCTCGTTTGTTTTATGAACTGCACAGCGAGCGCATTCCCCGCAAGAAGCTTGATGGAGCGTAGCGGAAATCCCGCTCAGCGGGGCTGCGGGGTTAGCGAGCGAATCGAAAAATAAACAGAATTCCTTACAGTCGAAGCTCCCGGCAGCTTGCTGCAGGGAGCTTCAATAAAAGGCTTAAGATCATTAAAAAGAATACAACTCTCTATCGCACAGCAGTCCTGTTTTTTTTGTCGATCCTTCTTTTCGGATTGTTGTCTTCCTGCGGCTTCTCCGACAAGGTTAAAGGGTTATCCGCTTATACAAAATCGTTGTTTGGCGCCAAATTGCGCGTCAAGGTAACTGTTGCTGAAAATGTAAATCAGAATAATCCTGTTGCTCTGGATCTGGTGATCGTTTACGACAAGAAACTATTAGACCAGTTGCTTGGCATGTCATCCAAAAAATGGTTTGAAAAAAGAGAACAGATTAAAAGGGATTATCTTGAGGGGGTCGGATTAGACTCCTGGGGATGGGAATGGGTGCCGGGGCAGAATGTTCCGATTCAGGAATTACCTTTAAAATCCGCGGCCAAAGGCGCGCTTGTGTTTGCCGATTATTCTACTCCCGGGGAGCACCGTATCCGCATCGAGCAATTTGAAAGTATCAACGTTTCTTTAGGTGAGAAAGGATTTTCAGTTGAGCCTCTGTAATACATCTTTGCAAAGTTTCTTCATTTTGTTTACGCTCAATTGAGGTCATAATTTTTGGGGAGGAGATCCAGCATGATTGATGCGCATGATCTGCCCGATGCGATCCAGTGGCATGAGGGCATGCTGCTGGCACCGCAGCATTTCCAGCAGCTTTCGATACGTTATGAAGAGCTTTTGCACTATCATCTTATGATGGTTTCGCAGTTTCATTGGGGTATCCGGCGATTAAAAATTGATCAGGTCCTTCTCATTGAGGGGACGCTCCGGGTGCAGGAATTGGAAGCGATCATGCCTGACGGACTTGTCGTTTGCGATCTGCCTGAAAGTTTACAAAGTCTGGAAATAGACCTGACACCCTATACCGAAGAAATGAAGCAGGGTCCCATGACCGTGCATCTGGCGGTACCTGAGAAAAAAATCGGTCTGGCTGTAATCAAAGGTGCCCTGGCCCGGTACGACTCTGTTGAAGGCAAACCCGTGGCGGACGAAAACACCGGGGAGTTCGATTTGTCGATTCCTCGTCTTATACCTCGTGTCAGCCTGCTGGTCACCGAAACGCCTCCTCAGAAATATACAACCTTTCCGCTCTTGAAGGTGGTTTACCAGAACGAAACATTTACCTTGACAGATTACAGTGCTCCCACATTGACGGTGCCCGTGAAATCGCCACTCGGTGAACTGTGCGCATCCATTGCGCGCCGGCTGCGAGAGAAAGCGGTTTTTTTGTCCGAAAGGGTACGGTCTCCGTCTTTGGTCATGAAAGGCCCGTTGCTCATGACGACCAAAACAATGATATACAGTTTGGTTTCGGCGCTACCTCATTTTGAGGCGGTTTTGAACTCCGGCGCTTCGCACCCCTATCACCTATATCTTGCTTTGTGCAATGTGGTGGGGCAGGTAGCGTCCCTTGGAAGAGGATTGATACCACCGGTACTGTCGCCCTATGACCACAATGATATTCACACCACCTTCCATCAGGCCGTAGAATTTATTACACGGATGATTGATGAAGGCATCCTTGAGTCCCATACCCCCATACCCTTTGATTTAAAAGCCGGTATGTTCACTTTGAATCTTGAGGAAGCTTGGATGGCTCCGGAACTTGTGATCGGCGTTAAAACGCAGCACGGATTGCCGGAAAAGGATGTGCTCGACTGGATGGACGATTGCCTGATCGGGTCGCAGCCAGCCATCGAGTCTATGAAAAAAAGAAGAATTCTGGGAGCATCCCGTCAGCGGATTGAAGGTGATGAGGAACTCGTACCGGTTAGAGGCGTTAGCCTCTTTGCAGTAACAGCCGATTCGGAATTCATTCAACCCGGTAAAGAGTTGCAGATATTTAACACTTCGGACACCAAAGCCGGCCAGGTGCCGACTGAGATCGTGTTGTATGTTAAAAACGAGCTTGCATAACCCGGATTCAGTATGACGATAAAGCGATACAACCATGAAAGTTGACGAGACAGTTCTTCCTAAACAGTTTCACGAATTTTTCCGTAAAGTGATCCACCAAAAACAAAGGATAAGGGATCACGAGGAACGGACGGCGGTATCCGAGGAAACGGATGAAGCCGGAACCCAACAGAGTGATGCCCAAGCGCTTTCCACTTATCTGTTGAGCGTATTGGAGCGGCAGGCCCTTGAGGCCGGCCGTCTCGGCGGTGAGTATGGCGCCAGCATATACAAAGAGGCCCAGTACGTGATGGCGGCCCTGGCAGACGAGATTTTCCTCTATCTGGAGTGGGAAGGCAAGGAAGCCTGGAAATCCCAGCTGCTTGAAGTTAAGCTTTTTAAAACCCATGTTGCCGGGGAACTTTTTTACAAGAGACTCGATAAGCTTTTAAAGGAGCGTGATACGGCGTTCACGGGCATGGCGATTTTGTATCTGCTGGCGCTCTCACTGGGATTTCGGGGAAAATTTCGGGACAAAGACGATAAAGGACAGCTTGACTATTACCGCGGGCAGCTGTTTGCCTTTATTTATAGAAAAAACCCTGATCTTTTCAATGTTTCCAGGCGCCTTTTCCCGGAGGTCTACGCCTATACGCTGGAGCAGGAGACCGGTAAAATGCTGCCGCGCATCAGCCGCTGGATTGGATCAATCATTCTGATTGTTATTGTATATTTAATAATATCTCATGTCTTGTGGTTAGATTTGACCAATGACATGATGCAGATTCTTGAAGAGTTTATTAAACAAAACAGCTCACTATAGAGGGCCGGTCTCAATTTGCCTAAAACCTGAGTTGAGCGATTTTTCGCGAAGCCTGATGCCCAAGAGATTGATGTAAATTGAGTAAAAAAATCACGCAGTTTATGCAATAATTAAATAGTATGGGAATGCTAAAATATCTCATAGTCAAATTATCCTCTGTGCTGCCGTATGCTCTGGCCGGAGTTTTTCTATCGGTACTCGTTATTATATTGATTCTTGTGTTTATTTTCAGAAGCGCTCACAAGGATGCTGCGCCCCAGATAGCCGGCCAAGATGCTTTGCAGGCCCCTGAAAATTTACAACAAGAAACACCTGGGATAAAAAAAACGAAGCTTTCAGGCCTAAAACTCAGGCAGTCTTTTAAAAGGGCCATGAGACTGCTTAAAACCAATGTTTCGGGGAGGAACTATCAATATAAAATCCCCTGGCTGCTGATGGTGGGTGAAGACGGTTCCGGTAAGACCACCGCACTTCAAAACAGCGGTCTCAACTTGTCCCTGGGAGATCCGGTGGGGGAGGGGCCTGAAGTCAAAGAGGCCTGTAACTGGTGGTTTTTTGAAAGGGGAATTATCCTTGATGTTGCCGGAGAACTGGTGCTGCGTGAAGATGGCAAAACCTCTGATGACCGTCTTTGGCGCCTGTTGTTGAGACTGCTCCAGAAACACCGGTTGGAACGGCCCGTCGACGGCCTTGTTTTAGCCGTTCCCGTCACGGATCTCATCTACACAGCCGACCGGGGTGAGCCTGATTTAAACCGGGTGGCGGAAAAAGCGGAATATTTATACAAAAAAATATTGCACGCTCAGAAGGTTCTCGGGATCGCTTTTCCGGTATATATCCTGATCACGAAATGCAATCAGATCGAGGGCTTTACAAGCCTCTGCCAGGAATTGCCGGACTGGTTCAAAGGAAATATCTTCGGATGGTCGAACCCTTACAGTATCGATACCGCTTATGCAACCGACCGGATCGACGAGGCGTTTAAGGGAATCGAACACGACCTTTCCCTGCTGCAGTATGAGCTGTTTACCGAGGGGACGGATCTGCGGGAGAGCGACGGCCTTTTTCTATTTTCCGAAAACGTCCAATCGGTTTTAGAACCCCTGCGGCTGTTTATGGATCATCTGTTTAAACAGAGTGTTTATCACGAGTCCTTCATTTTCCGCGGGTTTTATTTTTGCGGTGACAGCGGTCTTGACACCTATAAAGCCGGACAGATAAAGACGTTTTTTATGAAGGATCTTTTTCAAAAAAAGATCTTTCCCGAATTTAATTTGGCCCGGCCGATTACAAAAACATTACTCTCCAGGAATCGGACCGTGCTGGCGATTCAGGCCGTTGCCGCCGTGATGCTGATTGTGGGCAGCCTGGGACTGTGGAGTGCCCATAAACGACTGGGGGAAGATATCAGCGACGTCCTGCCGGTCGTCAAGACGATCGTTGTCGATGTCGACGCCCTGCAAAAATACGACACGAATGACCCGGTGGTAATGTTCGGACTGATGCAGGAAATATCACCCTTTGCGAAAAAAGCGGAGTACTTGCTTAGCCAAATGGGCAGGTATAAGCGCTATGATTCCGCATTCATTCCTTCTTCATGGTTCAGTTCCATCGATGAAAAAAATTCGGAGGCATTGAAGCTGGCCTTTGAGAAAATTATTTTTGAAGGCATGAAATTTCAACTGATACAAAAGACCAGACAAATATTTCGCAAGCTGGAGCAAGAACCCGCCAAGGGTCCCCAAGGCGCAGAAATAAAGTCTGTCCAAGACATACCCGAATATAAAAGACTCAACACCTTTATCGAGGATCTTAAAAACCTTAAAAAATATGCCGGCGACTACAGCCTGATCGCGGAAAAGGGTAACACTAATCTGGAACTTTTTGCCGATCTTGCCCGATATCTGTTTGAGGACATCAATTTAACAGAAGATTTTTTTAAAGACTCGGAAACTTACGGTGAAGCATTAAGAATTTCTCAAGGCTCAAAATTCGAACTTAAAAGATTTGAATGGAAGGCCCAGGCCTTTACGTTGGGCAAAGAGTCCCAGCGGTTTTACCAACGTGTGTTTCAAAACAACGATATGAAAAGATCCCTGAACAAATTGGCGCAAGAGATGGCAGCGTTTGGAAAGAAAAGCCGGAGTTCATCCCAGGACCGGCGGATGATACAAGTTTTGCTGGATACGATCGAAGAGACTGAAAATGTGGTTGTCGATCCTGGATTTAGCTGGATTTTCAACGAGTCTTTTTTCGATCACGGCCCCTTCAAAGCCTTGCTTGATTCAGCCCTTCAGCTCGATTTTTTAGAGGACACAATTCGTCTGGAAATAGAATCCAAATGGGAGAGGGGCTTTAAAATGCTCAAGCAAGAACTCAAGTTGGCCGGCACGGTGCTAAGCGGGCCGTTGTTGGAGCAAGAGCAGGAGACCGGTATCATAATGGCCGCACTCTCTTCCCAAACCATAACCCTTAGAGCTGCGCTCCAGGCTCTTTTGGAAAATGAGTTTTTGGTCTTGGAACCGGTTCATTTCCAGGAGACTGCCATCGGTCAGGCGGAACGCTTTCATTGGGATATAAGTGTCCTTGATGAGGCCGTAAATCTTTTTAAACCCTATGGTGAGTTTATTAAATCCATGCAAGGAGATCTTAAAGATTTTTCAGGGAGCACCCAGACCATCTTTGCCGAAGGAGCTCGCCAGGGGCTGGATCATAAACTGCAGAGCTTGAT
>JAQBHK010000031.1:0-2639 GCA_032127815.1 Desulfobacterales bacterium | reverse complement strand
TCAAACAGCCAGACTTTTTGCATTTTATCACCAGTGAGCTACAAAAAGCTTGTCAATCAATGGCAGGCAAAGAGTGCGCAGCATATTTATATGGTCAAAAAAGGAGACAATCCTTCAAAAAAAATCCTCTGAACTCATTTTGGACTTACCACAACCCAAAATAAAAAAATCCCCCGGAGCCTTGCGACCCCAGGGGAGGATTAGATGAAAGCCCTTAGAGTGGATTAGGCTCCAGAGGGATTCAAGCATTATAAATATAATTTTCAGACTGCATGTCAAGCTGTTTTAACAGAGTCTAATCACCTCATTAAATATTCTTTAAATACATTCGTTTCTGACCAACCACCCCAGTTCAATAAAAGATACTGGCCGTATCTGCTAATTCAGCATTTGGGCAAATTACCAACACGCCGGTGATTTTTCCCAAAATTCTCCATCAAACTAAAGATTGCAGGCGACTGCAAGGAATTAACCTAGCGTTTTTTTAATGTTTTTTCATTTACATTTAACTTGGTACAATAATTGCAGCTCTTCCTTCAAAACGGTTAAGGGCATCGTATCGGCATGCACACGGCCCAAAGACTATTTTGAGTTAGTGCATATCCATAAATTCGTTTTAGATACCGAGTAGGTTTCAATTTGGAAAATGGAATTTATTGTTAGAAAAAAAATTGAACAGCTTATGCGATGGACGGAGGAAGGACACATAACCTTTGCTGAGTACCTCCGATTTGTCGCATTGCTGCAAATCAACGTAAAAAAGGGAAAAGATGATTGCGTATAATTTGCTATGGCAAAGAAAATAAACGAATGGTGTTTGGGGAAAGAGGTCTATTATGAATAGTTCCCATAAAAATTTACAGGAAAATATCTTTGAAGATAGACGCTCAAGGAGAGATCCTAGGGTGGCAGACGGCAATATATTTATTGAAACGGACCGGCGCATTCACAAAGATAGAAGAAATGGAACAGGGCGAAGGAAGCACAAGCGATTTCAGGTTAAGAACTTTACTTTTGTCAAATTTAGGTCTGAATCTGATGAAGATGTCGGGCAACTCCTGGACATAAGTAAAGGAGGGCTATCATTGCGTTATTTTGTAAATTCCGAAAAACCAAAAAAATTTTACAAATTGGATATATTATTGTCCGGTGGCGATTTTATTATTGCCGGAATTCCGTTCAGGACCATTTCAGATACGGAACTGTCTGATGGATTACAATTTAGTCCAACATTTTTTAGACGATCTAGTGTGCAGTTTGGGCATTTGACACCCAAACAAATATACAAACTGGATTATTTCTTTTCACAACACAAAACAAAAGATCCCCTGAAGCCTTTCAATTTAAGGGGAGGATTAGATGCAACCCCTGAGAGTGGATTAGCCCCCGGCGGGGGTTAGCGAGCGCTGTGCAGTTTAAATAATTTTAAATTGAGAGGAAAAACCATGAAGTTTGTTAGAGCATTTCTAATTGTAATCTTGATCAAATCGATTTTAATTTTTCCTTCAGCGCTGGCTTCGAAGGGTGAGTTTTTTGACTTCAATGGGGTTTGGGAAGGCCAGATAAAAGGCTTTCAGGCCCCTTTATTGAGAAATGAGAGAACGCATGTCTTCAAAACCAGGCTTTGGGTCAAAGGCGATGAAGTACAAGTTTTCTATCAAAAAGATCAAAAGTGGAATGAAGTCAAAGCAGGAGCATTCAGGATATTTAAGCACAAATCAAATGCTCTGATTTATGCCATAAATTCCGGAAAAGATCAAGATGGCGTCTGGGTTGAGACATGGTCATTTTCTGTCACCAAAAAAGACAAAAATTCCCTGCTGGTTTATTGGTACAGCGTGATAAACAACAACGACGCCCCTTTAGAAGAAGATTACGCCCGGATTGCCACCGGGGCGTCAGGGGTGCTGCGTAAGATTAAACTTTAATTGAATTACCGGTAAGCAGTAATCAGTGAACAGTTACCAGTGAAAAGTAATCAGTTAATTAATTATTGATTATTAGTAACCCTGAACCTCTGAAACCCTTACGAGGTCTGATGTTAGTCCTGGAGATGGCACTTATTGCAGAACTGTCTCTGATATTTGCCGAAATCGGCAGCCATATCCCTGCCGTAGTAACTGTTCAGCACGTCGTTGCCGGTCACGCCGCCGTCACCTGCCATAGGGTGTGAGTCGGCCATGAAGGTCGTTTCAAAATCCCATCTTCCAGCACTCTGAAAGGCCGAAGCATGTGCCCGGTGGCACGTTAGACACATCACATTGGCCCTGCCTGCTTCAGGGCCCGAAGTGCTCGACGGATCGAGAACATATTTGTCGGTTGTCCCTGACTCGAAAGGAACCAAGGACAAATAAGCGCTCGCCTGCGTTCCGGTTAGATCGCCGGTCTTTACATAGGCGTTGTAGTTAGAAACAATGTCGGCACTTAGCCTGGCATTGCTGCCGGTCGGATGCCGATTGCCGCCATTTAGAAAGTCAGAGTGGCAATTGCCGCACCAGTCGGACATTCCTTCGCCATAAGCAGTATGATTAGTTTCGGTCTCAGTCCAGTCAGTTGAGTTGGCCACGGCAACAGGGGCTGGATGTGTGAATCTGATCGTGTTGGCGTGCCCACCGGCCTTGTCCTCTATCCCGTTTAGG
>JAQBHK010000030.1:0-10862 GCA_032127815.1 Desulfobacterales bacterium | reverse complement strand
AGACAGAAGCGGAAGAATCAGGACCTATAATTTTCCTCAGGCCAGGGTTACCGACCACCGCATCGGCCTTACGCTTTACAAGTTGGAATCTATACTGCAGGGTGAAATTGACGAAGTAATTGAAAAGCTTACCACCCACTACCAGTCCCAGGCATTACAAAATGGAGCATCATTCTGAGTCCGGGGCTACCCCATGGAACATCGTAAAGCTCCTCAAGTGGACAACTTCCTATTTTAAGTCCCATGGCATCGACAGCCCCAGAGCTACTGCCGAAATACTTCTGGCCCACATCTTAAAATTAGAGCGGATAGGTCTGTATTTGCAGTATGACCAACCGCTTTGCAGCGACGAACTCACGCGCTTCAAAGCGCTGATAAAAAGGAGAGTTAAAAGGGAGCCGGTTGCATATATTGTGGGTGTCAAAGAGTTCTGGTCTATGGATTTTATCGTGACCCAAAATGTACTGATTCCGCGACCTGAAACTGAATGTCTGGTCGAGGCTGCCATATCTGTTTTACACCAGGATTCAAAGCAAAACGCAAAGGATAAGTCCCGGCGGGTATTAGATCTGGGAACAGGGTCGGGAGCAATAATTTTGGCGCTTGCATCCCAGAGCACAGAGCATCTTTTTTTTGCTTCCGACCGTTCACTTCAAGCGATCGCACTGGCCCAAGAGAATGCCAGGCGTCATGGGCTGGATAAAGCGGTTGATTTCTTTTGCGGTGACTGGCTGGCGCCTCTTGCCGATAACAGACATAGATTTGATATGATTATATCGAATCCCCCCTACATCCGAACCGGTGCTATCGGCCGCCTTCAACCTGAAATTTGCAAATTTGAACCGATCGCAGCCCTTGACGGTGACCAGGACGGTCTTTTGTGTTTAAGGATTATTATTGATAGTGCATACCGTTATCTGAACCCTGGCGGTAGTTTGATGCTGGAAATCGGCCATGATCAGAAAACCGATGTTAAAAATATTGTTGACCGATGCGGAAACTATGAAAAAGTCGTTTTTAAGAAAGATTACAGCGGATGGGATCGTGTCGTCCAGATGCAAAAAAAGACGTAACTTATTGAGAAGAGATGAAAAACTTTTCTGGTAAAAATATGTTGCGGATTAACATTTATTTTGTTAAATGTATCTGTTTAAATCAATTCTCACGCTTTTGGACCTTTTTCCAGGTGCTTCGCGCGGCGGGGTCGGAATCAGGGTTGAAGAGGGCGGTGGCTAAACCTTTTAAGAAGGGAGAAACAAATGGCTTATATTACAATGAAAGAACTCCTTGAAGCCGGAGTTCATTTTGGACATCAGACAAAGCGCTGGAATCCCAAGATGAAACCTTACATCTTTGGAGCAAGGAACGGTATTTATATTGTAGATCTTCAGAAAACCGTTCGTATGTTCCGGACGGCATACGATTTTGTCGTTGATACGGTAGCAAACGGCAAGCCGATTCTTTTTGTAGGGACCAAAAAGCAGGCCCGTGATTCCATTTATGAAGAGTCGAATCGATGCGAGATGTTTTACGTTCACAACCGATGGCTCGGCGGCATGCTGACGAATTTTCAAACCATAAGAAAAAGCATAGATCGTCTGAACTATCTTAATAACATCCAGAATGACGAGTCGATCAATCTCTTTCCTAAAAAAGAGAGGTTGAAGCTATTAAAGGAACGCTTGAAGCTCGACAACAACCTTGGCGGTATTCGAAACATGAATGGACTTCCCGGGGCTATATTTGTTGTTGATCCCAAGAACGAGGCTATTGCAGTTCGAGAAGGCAGACGGCTGGGCATACCGATTATTGCAATTGTCGATACCAATTGTGACCCTGATGAAATCGATTACCTTATACCCGGCAATGATGACGCCATACGTGCAATCCGGCTGATTACTTCCAGAATTGCCGAAGCCTGCATTGCCGGCCGGCAGCGGCTGGAGGAAAAGCGGCAGGCCGAGGCCGATAAGGAAATCGAAGTTGAACCCGAGATAGCCGCCGCCGTTGAGGATCTGAAACCGGGTGAACGCAAAGTTGTTGAAGATGGTTCTAAGGGTCCTGTTGTAGAAATAATCAGACGGTCGGCACCGGTAGCTGCTCAAGGTGCTGCGGTCCCCGAAGATGCTGATAATCAAGAATCAAAAGATGAGACTGAAGCGGAAAATACAGGAGAATAGCGATGACGACAATTAGCGCAGCAATGGTTAAACAGCTTCGTGAGAAAACCGGTGCCGGCATCATGGACTGTAAAGCGGCCCTTTCCGAGTGTGGCGGCGACATTAGCAGCTCCATCGATTTTTTGAGAAAAAAAGGCCTGGCAACTGCCGCCAAGCGCGCGGGAAGAACAACGGCGGAAGGGATCATCCAGTCATATATTCATATGGACGGCAAACTGGGGGTGCTGGTTGAAGTTAACTGTGAGACCGATTTTGTTGCTAAAAACGAAGATTTTAAAGAATTTGCCAAAAATATCGCCATGCATATCGCCGCCACAAACCCTGTGGGGATCAAACCCGAAGATGTTTCCCAAGAAATAATCGACAAAGAAAAGGAAATCTATCGGGCTCAAGTCCTGGAGATGGGCAAGCCGGAACATATCGCTGACAAGATCGTTGACGGCAAATTGGAAAAATATTTTAAGGAAAGCTGTCTTTTGAATCAGCAATACGTTCGCAATCCCGATATTACGGTTGCGGATCTAATAAACGATGTAATTGCAAAGATAGGGGAAAATATATCCATCAAACAGTTTGTAAGATACAAAATAGGAGAATTCTAGACTTTGACACGCCCTAAATTTAACAGGATTCTGTTGAAATTAAGCGGTGAAGCTTTGATGGGAGATCAAAGCTTCGGCATAAGCCCGGACATGATAAAGTATGTAGCTGAAGAGGCTCGTTCGGTATTTGACCTCGGGGTTCAGCTTGCCATCGTTGTCGGCGGCGGCAATATTTTCAGGGGCGTTTCCGCTGCTTCTTACGGTATGGATAGGGTTTCCGCCGATCGTATGGGGATGTTGGCCACGGTAATCAACAGCCTGGCCTTACAGGATGCTTTAGAGGGCAGAGGAATTCAGACCCGTGTGCAGACTGCCATATCCATGCACGAGGTGGCAGAGCCTTTTATCTCCAGAAGAGCGATTCGCCATCTTGAAAAGGGGCGGGTGGTGATATTTGCAGCCGGCACCGGCAATCCTTACTTTACCACCGATACGGCAGCGGTTCTCAGGGCCCAGGAAATTCAAGCCGAGATTCTTTTAAAGGCGACAAAAGTCGACGGGCTTTACGATTCTGATCCCGTTATCCATAAAAATGCTAAATTTATAGAAAAGATCAGATATATGGAGGTTCTCGAAAAACAGCTCCATGTTATGGATATGACAGCGATTTCTTTGGCAATGGACAATGATTTGCCCCTTGTTGTTTTTAATTTGATGAGCAAGG
The DNA here is from genome assembly GCA_032127815.1 of Desulfobacterales bacterium. Lineage (GTDB taxonomy): Bacteria > Desulfobacterota > Desulfobacteria > Desulfobacterales > UBA11574 > Desulfatibia_A. The sequence goes on along the minus strand of JAQBHK010000030.1, from coordinate 7,416 downwards.
GGAATATCAGAAAAGTAGTATGTGGAGAAGTGATAGGGACACAGATTCGCAATTAATTAAGGGAAAGAACATGATTGAATCGATCTTTCAAGATACCAGAAAGAGTATGGAAAAATCAATCGTAGCTTTTAAGAATGAATTAAATAGGATCAGAACGGGTCGCGCCTCCTTGAGTATTCTCGATGATATCCGCGTAGATTACTACGGGACGATTTCACCTTTAAATCAGATGGCATCTCTCTCTGTTCCTGAAAGCCGACTGATTACTATCCAACCCTGGGATGTTTCCATAATCAAGGAGATAGAAAAGGCGATTTTGAAATCCGATTTGGGTTTAACACCCTCAAATGACGGCAAACTTATTCGTATCTCCATCCCGGCGCTAACAGAGGATCGCAGGAAACAACTCGTCAAGGTTGTACAAAAAAAAGGCGAAGAACACAAGATTGCAGTGCGTAATATAAGGCGTGATTCCAATGACCTGCTGAAAGGTTTGAAAAAGGATGGTGATATTTCGGAAGATGATGCTTTCAGGGCTCAGGATCAAGTCCAGAAAATAACCGATGAGCACATCAAACGTATGGATGAAATCTGTAAAGAAAAAGAGCAAGAGATCCTTGAATTCTGATCCATTCTCCTTTAACCACAATGGTCTTGATTCCGCCAAGCTCCCCGTGCATGTCGCTATTATTATGGACGGTAACGGCCGATGGGCCAAAAAGCGTTTGTTAAATCGGATTAAAGGACATACGAAGGGTGTTGAAATCGTTAGAGAAATAGTGAGAGCCTGCCGTGAGATCGGAATTTCCTACCTGACCCTGTATGCCTTTTCCACCGAAAACTGGCAGCGACCAAAAACCGAGGTTGCTGCTCTCATGACCATCCTGCAGCAATTCCTCAAAACAGAACAAAAAGAGTTGATGGACAACAATATCCGCTTAAATACCATCGGGCAGGTCGAGCGTTTGCCCGCAGATGTTCGGCGTGTCCTGGATAAGACCATGGCGCTGACAAAAGAAAATAGCGGGATGTGTCTGAATCTGGCGTTAAGTTATGGCGGTCGGTCTGAAATTGTTAGAATGGTTAAAAATATTGCAATCAAGGCTAAAGCTGGTACTATTGATCCTGATTCAATAACAGCCGAGTTGATACCTGAATACCTGTATACCGGAATGATACCTGATCCGGATCTTCTAATTAGAACCAGCGGAGAGATGCGCATCAGTAATTTTCTCCTGTGGCAGATAGCCTACACGGAAATCTATGTTACCGATACCTTATGGCCCGATTTTGGGAAAGATGAGTTCATTAGAATCCTGGCAGACTACCAGCAGCGTGAACGCCGGTTCGGTAAAGTCTGATAGCGCCTTAGAAAGTCCCATCTACTGCGTTGTATCCAAATCGAGCGAAACGCTCGATGTCCGGTGTTCGTTGTCCGTAGCGAATTTAGAGGAATGAAAGTCTTGATTTATAAATCCTCAGCCAAAGCGTTGTAATAAAGCCTGATAAATCGAGTTATATTTACAACGGACAACAAACAACGGACACATTGAGTTTTAACTCAATTAGGTTCCAAACTTATCAATTATGCATTTAAAACGTTGGCTTACAGGTCTTTCCGCTCTTCCATTTCTGTTTTTGCTGATTAGCAAGGGAGGGGCATTTCTGTTTGCTGTTGTTATCGTCAGCGTCTGTATCTTGGCCCTGTGGGAATATTTTCGAATTGTATTTCCCGCCAGGGGCGAAGTGAATCAAGGAGCCATACCGGCATTAGGCTATATTACGGGTTGCGGCATTATCTGGACGGCATACATTGGCTCATTTAAAATGATTATCGGCCTGATTATACTGAATCTTATAGTTTGCGCTCTGATTTCACTGCAACGGTTTAAAATCGATCCAAGTGTATCGGAAATTATTGCCAAACAGGTTTTGGGGATCGTATACATACCCCTTTTTTTGGCATGTCTTATTTTAATCCGTAACGGGACGGGTGGGGGAACCTGGATTTATTTTTTACTGTTTATTGTCTTTAGCGGTGATGTGGGTGCATACCATTGCGGGTCTTCTTTTGGACGTCACAAACTGTGTCCCGCCGTAAGCCCGGGTAAAACCATTGAGGGTTCGATTGGCGGGTTGGCTGCCAATCTGGTTGTTGGAGCATTGTTCAAGCACTTTTTTTTACCGTTACTGCCCTGGGGTTTAAGCCTGCTGTTTTTCGTTGCTACAGGAGTTGCGGGACAGATAGGGGACCTGTTTGAATCCCTGCTTAAGCGGGCTGGCAAGAGAAAAGATTCCGGGGCATTGCTACCCGGCCACGGGGGTATTCTGGATCGAATCGATGCCTTGCTGTTTGCTGCTCCGGTTGCATATTGTTTTAAAGAATATATATTATAAATGAAAAAACTTTCCATATTAGGATCAACCGGTTCCATTGGGCGTAATGCTCTTAAGATTGTTGAAATGTTTCCCGAACGGTTTGCGGTTAAAGCACTGGCAGCCAAAAAGAATACTGAACTTCTGGCTCGTCAGATCGAACAGTTTGAACCGGAAATCGCCGTTGTTTTTGATGAAAAATGCGCTTTCGAGCTGAAGAGCAAACTACCTGGGACAGGCGGTGTGGAAGTATTGCATGGAAAGGACGGCTACATAGCTGCAGCCACCCATGACGCCGTTGACATGGTTTTAACTGCAATGGTGGGTGCGGCCGGATTGATGCCGACTTTGGCTGCCATCGAAGCTGGTAAAAATATTGCCCTGGCCAACAAGGAGACTCTTGTGATGGCCGGTGATTTCGTTATCAAGAGAGCTTTGGCCAAAGGTGTCCGGATACTTCCCGTTGACAGCGAGCATAGTGCCATTTTTCAATGTATTGCCGGAAATCGTCCGGAAGATCTGGATCGGATAATCCTGACAGCCTCCGGTGGTCCTTTTTTAAAAAGACCGGCAAATGAATTCATTAAAATCGGGCCCGAGGAAGCGCTTAATCATCCCACCTGGCAGATGGGCAAAAAGGTGACGATCGATTCGGCCACACTCATGAATAAGGGTCTGGAGGTGATTGAGGCCAAATGTCTCTTCGGCGTTTCCCAGGACAGGATCGATGTTTTGATTCATCCGCAGAGCGTTATTCACTCGATGGTGAGCTATAAAGATGGGTCGGTGATGGCTCAGCTTGGAATTCCCGACATGAAAGGTGCCATTGCTTATGCCATGTCGTACCCTCAGCGGCTCGCGCTGCAGCAGCCGCTGCCGGATTTTGCCCGAATGGGAGCCTTGACTTTTGAGCTGCCCGATTTAGGAAAATTTCCGTGTCTGGCGCTGGCATATCAGGCCGGCAAAACTGGTGAAACCCTTCCGGCGGTCTTAAATGCCGCTAATGAAGTGGCGGTGCAGGCCTTTTTAAAACATCGGATAGCATTTGTCAAAATACCCGAGGTTATCCGGGAAACCATGGCACGGCACACGGTTGTCAAGGATCCGTCTCTTGACGATATCCTTGAAGCCGACCGCTGGGCCAGAGAACAAGCTGAAAAGATTATAAAAGCGTAGCTTTGCCTCTGTCAGTAGTAAGAAAAGAAATATCCATACACGGAAGAGTTGAGTTAGTGGAAATTCCAAATAACAAATCTCAAATTACAAACAAATACCAATGACCAAAGTTCCAAATAACAAACCAGTATATGATCTTAAAGAATGCTAATGATGCCCAAAATTTGATACAAGAGGCAAATGAGTTGAAAAAGATATTTTCATCAATACTGGAAAAATTAAAATAGTATAGGTCATTCGTATTTGGAATTTGATGCTTGATATTTGGAATTTATTTGGAATTTGATGCTTGGAATTTGGGATTTAATAGATTCCGTGTGTGTTTTACGAAACTTAACATAATATTATGATTTTTTACTATATAGATGGCCAATTATGAGCGTTAGTATATTTGCATTAATCGTTGTTTTGGGAGTATTGATATTTTTTCACGAACTGGGGCATTTTTTGGTTGCCCGCTTGTTCGGAGTCGGGGTGGAGAGGTTTTCCCTCGGCTTTGGTCCCAAACTGGTAGGCAAAACCGTCGGCATTACCGATTATCGAATTTCCGCCATTCCCCTCGGCGGTTATGTCAAAATGGTGGGCGAAGAACCCGATGCCGAGATAGACCCGGCGGACATTCCGATCTCTTTTACTCACAAGCATGTCTTTAAACGCATTTTAATTGTCGCCGCCGGACCAATGTTCAATATGCTGCTGGCGGTGATAATCTTTTTTGTAATCTTTCAGATTTCGGGACTGCTGATTTTAAAACCGGTGATCGGAGAGGTTAAAAAGGAGACCCCGGCCCATAGAAGCGGACTTGAAAATAACGATAAGATTCTGGCTATTGACGGCCTGGCCGTTGAAAGCTGGGAAGACATGGCCCGAATTATTACGTCAAGCCGGGGCAAAACCCTGACAATAGCATTACGTCGCGGGGAATCTGAAATTACAGTTAAAGTTACTCCTGAACCTCAAACATTTAAAAATATTTTTAATGAAGATACTGAGCGCTATGTCATCGGAATTACTGCTTCAGGAGAGGTATTCTCTAAAGATTTGACCCTGCTGCAGGCCTTTTCAGAGGGCGTTATTCAAACCTATAACATTGCCGCTTTAACAATCAAGAGCATTGTCAAACTGATACAGGGTACAATTTCTCCAAAAACACTGGGCGGACCGATCATGATTGCCCAGATGGCCGGTCAGCAGGCAAAGCAAGGGATGACCAACCTGGCTTTTTTTATAGCATTGATCAGCATAAATCTTGCCATACTCAATTTTCTGCCCATACCGGTTTTGGACGGCGGTCATCTGCTCTTCTTTTTTATAGAGGCGGTTACCGGAAGTCCGGTGAGTATAAAAGTGCGTGAAATAGCCCAGCAGGCGGGGATTTTTGTGTTAATTCTGCTGATGATCTATGTTTTTTATAATGATATCACAAGGGTCTTTTTCAGCTAGTTTCCATCCATAAATGGTTATTTTTCCGATGAGCGGCGTTCTCCGCGGGTTTCCACCCTCGACGTACTAAAGTACGCCTCGGATGAAAACCCTTGTGCGGCCTTGCTCATCGAAAAAATTCCTCATTTATGAATTGGAAACTGTAAGGTCTGTATTGTTAAAAATGCTTTAAGTTAAGGGTGGTGGCTTTTTTATTATTTAAATGATAGGGTTCCGAAATTTTAGCTCACTTTAAGCACTTACAGTGTTGACTATGCCGTATCGACTAGAAATAACACTAAAACCCGAACTTTTTGACGCCGAGGGCGAGGGCGTGCGCCAAAAGGCCGAAAACTACTTTGGGATCGAAATTGATCGCGTTCGCACCATTTATGTGGTTACCATTGATGCCGATCTGACGACCGGTCAGCTGCAAACCATACAATCGGAAATATTTACCAACCCCGTAACCCAGATCTCCTCTTACAGCCCTTTAGGTGTTGAGTTCGATTGGACCATCTGGGTGGGTTACCGGCCCGGAGTAAAGGACAACCCCGGCAGCACGGCCATGGAAGCGGTTACCGATATTCTGGGGACAGCCTTGGGCTCCAATGGAGCAATTTACACCTCCAAGCGTTATTGTTTAAAAGGCAAAAGCGTAACCAGAAAAGACGCCGACAAGATCGCCGGGGAGCTTTTGGCCAATGAGATCATCCAGCAGTGGAAAATTTATGCGGCCGAAGCCTGGAACCCTGCTGAAGGTATCGGTATTATCATACCCAAAGTGGTTCTCGATCACACACCCACGGTGACGACCATTCCAGTGGACAGCGATGCAGCGCTTGAAGCCGTCAGCAATAAGCGTGGCCTGGCGTTGAATCCGGCTGACATTCCGACCATCAGGGCCTATTTCCTGGACAAGGATGTGCAGGCTCAACGGGAAGCCGTGGGCCTGTCTGATCCCACCGATATTGAACTGGAATATATTTCCCAGGCTCGCAGTGATCATTGCAATCACAATACATTTCAAGGATTGTTCCGCTACCGGGATCTGGCCACGGGTGCGAGCGACACGGTCGACAATCTTTTTAAAACCTGTATCGAAGCCCCGACCCTGGCGCTCAAGAAAAAGAAACCCTGGGTTGTGTCGGTTTTGTGGGACAATGCCGGTGTCGGGAAATTTAACGACGATCACTGCTATGTTATTACCGGAGAAACCCACAACTCCCCATCCAACATGGAAGCTTACGGCGGAGCTATAACCGGTATAGTGGGGGTTTACCGCGATCCTCTGGGTACCGGTAAAGGTTCGAAACTGGTAATGGGCGGTTATGGATACTGCGTGGGGCCCAGGGACTATGCCGGCGACCTTGTGCCGCGCCTCCATCCCCGGCGCCTTTTGGACGGCATTATCGAAGGGGTCAGAGACGGCGGTAACAAAAGCGGAATTCCCACAACCTTCGGTCAGGTTCTTTTTCACCCTGGGTATATGGGGAAATGCCTGGTGTTTGTCACGGCCGTGGGCATCATGCCGGCCCTGATCGACGGCCAACCGGCATATCAAAAGCGCACAGCACCCGGGGAACTGGTTATCATGAGCGGCGGGCGGGTCGGTAAAGACGGAATCCACGGTGTGACCGCTTCGTCGGAGACTTTTTCTGCGCATACTCCGGCCGGTCATGTGCAGATCGGCGATCCCTATACCCAGAAAAAAATGCACGATTTTCTGCTAGAGGCCCGGGATGCGGGGCTGATAAGGTTTATAACCGACAACGGCGGCGGGGGGCTTTCTTCTTCGGTGGGCGAATCGGCGAGATTTTCAGGTGGGGTCGAGATTCAATTAGAGAAGGTCCCTTTAAAATATGAAGGGCTGGATCAGTGGGAGATATGGGTTTCGGAATCCCAGGAGCGCATGACCGTGGCGGTGCTCCCCGAGGATATTGACCGCTTTCTGGAGCTTTCCAGACTGCATGCCGTCGAAAGTACGGTTATCGGAGAGTATACGGATTCGAGCAAACTGCGTATAACTTACAATGGTGAGACTTGCGCCCATATCGACATCGATCTTTTGACTTCAGGTTTTCCTCAGTGGGAGTTTGATGCTCACTGGCTTCCGCCGGATATGCGGGGCCTGTATGAACCTGTGCTGCAAGCGCCGCCGGATTACAGCAGGTTGCTTTGCGATCTTTTGTCGCGTCCCAATATCTGCTCCACCGAATGGATCAGCCGGCAGTATGACCATGAGGTGCAGGGGACAAGCGTTATTAAGCCGCTGGTGGGCGCCGAACGGGACGTAAACAGTGATGCAGCGGTAGTGCGTCCGGTATTAGAATCTGAAAAGGGACTGGCCTTTGCCCAGGCGCTGCTTCCGGCCTTTTCTGCCATCGATGCCTATCACATGACGAGCTGTACCATCGATGAAGCGCTGCGCAGGCTTATTGC
>JAQBHK010000029.1:0-5088 GCA_032127815.1 Desulfobacterales bacterium | reverse complement strand
GCTGCAAATTCAGGGAGTTGGTTATTTTTTCCAAACGGCGGTCCGCATGTTCGGAATTGCGGATATTCGCCAGCGCTAAAAGATGTTTGGAAGCATCTATAGGTGATTCATGGCGACTTTCCAGGAGCAGTTTGTACCAGTGCGGCAGGTCATAGCTGAAACAGTCCGTCAGTTCAGTGCTGTGTACCCGTATGATTTCAGCCCTGGCCCTGATTTGTTCCTGGACAATTTTGTCTTTGATTTCATGCTTTTGTGCTTCCAAATACCATTTCAAGTCTGAAGCAATCCGGTGTTTTATCTTGCGATATCGTAAAATCGGTCGAATCCAGAACTGTGTAATGTTATAGCCGAAAACTCCGAGTAAAAAACTGATGAACGCAACAATGTATATAGGTTCCATAGGAATTACACTTTAAACAAGTTTGGATAATTTATCAAGTAAGGCTAACCCGCATTTCTCATGAAAAATTTATTTTGGTTTTGAAGACAAAAAAGAAACTGCCTAAAATCAGGAGATTGTATTAAACTCAGGTGCCCTTGATCAAAGACACTCTGTTTTGATGAACATCGTACCACGAAAAAATAAATTCTTCACCAAAGGCAGGCCTGAGCAACACAGGAACTGCGTTATTCAGCCCTTGAAGTAAAATACTACGCCTTCGGCCTGAAATGCCTTATTCCTGAGTCGCTCAGTCCCGCGAGAAAACCGGGTTAAGATGAATCTTGCATAAGGAATCTTATTAATCCCAAATAAACTTTGACGTTGACCTGTGACAAATGAACCGGTAGATGTAAATTTATTATAAGTTTTGTACGATAAAGACTTTACTTTTTGCTTTCATGATTTATTATCAAATTTGTTTGTTTTCCGTCGTTGTTAAATGCTTCTTACGGGAATATTGAAGCAACAAATATATAAAACCTTAATACGGTGAAAATAATGGCAAAGCGATTTAATCTTCCTGACGACCTGCACGATCAATTTCAACAATTACTGAAATTGGCCCCTGATGAACTACAAAACGATGTTGACATCCAAAATAAATTATCAGTTTACTTTAAGTTTGGAGGCGAAAAGCTGGCTCTTCATGGGCTTGAGATCATCAACAGGTGTTATTTAGAAGAAAAACGGCTAAGAGCCAAAGGATCTAAGGTGATAGACCCCGAAGACTCCGAAGATTTGCAAGATGATGATATATCCTATTCAGAATCTGACGACCTGGACGATGATGACTAGGATGAAAATCTCCTGGATTTACAACCTCTTAGGAGTCAATTACAGGCTTTTCTGCAAAAATGGCGATAATCCCAGGTAAATACCGAACAGAACCATAAAAAGGGCGCAGACGGCAAGAACACCATAGTACACCTTTTTGTTCAGATGGCGCAGGCCAAAAAAGGAGAGAGTTGAAACGATCAGGTACCATACCAGATCTCCGGCTTCGTGCCCTAAGAAAAATGCTAAAAGTTTCGGCCATTGCCGGAAAGATATGTCAAACTGAATCATAAAGGCAAATCCGATCGTCGCCCACCAAACCCACCAGTAGGGATTAGACATGGAAACCATAATTCCGCCGATTACCGGGTTTTCCAGGCCTTTGTTTTCGCATGGACCTGTATCATCTTCTTGCCTTTCGGATGATTGCACAAAATCGGTAGGAATTTTGCCAAGATAAATATCTTTTGCAATCGATATTCCGAAACAGACAAGAATCACTCCGCCTACAACACCGATAATTCTAACAATAATAATGTTTTGCAGGATAAAAGAGAAGCCCATCAGTAAAAATATAATGATTCCCATTTCCAGGAGGGCATGACCGGCGATAATCCATAAACCCATGAGATAGCCGCGTTTGCTGGTTTTAGCGGCTTTAATAATAGTATAGGTGAGTAGCGGACCGGGCGCCATGGCCCCGGTCAGGGCCACCAAAAAGGAAAATGAGAAAATCACCCAGAGAGCAGAAACAAAGCTTGTAAATTCGTTGAACATAAGTAAACTAAACGCTAAAATGGCTTTTGTAATCTAAAATCGCTAAAGACGGCATTTTTTTACCACGAAGACCGCGAAGAAGCACGAAGATTCTTTTTTTATTCTCCTTCGTGATCTTCGTGGTTATAATAAATATGACTGTTTGGTTCCCTGCTTCAGCTTCAATGAAAACAGGATCTTAGTTACACTACTACCGGCCTGCCCCGCTCTCGGGGCTTGTCCGGGTAAGGAGTTTTCCCCATGGCAAAGACTGAAAATACAAAATTGGAATTGCCGGACGATATTCAACCATGCATCGAATTTCACGGGCATCTTTGCCCCGGACTTGTTTACGGATACCTGGTTGCAAAAGCCGCTGCAGATATACTCGAATTAAAGCGCTCCAAAGACGAAGAAATCGTAGCTATATGTGAAAACGATTCATGCGCAGTGGATGCACTGCAGATCATGCTCGGCACTTCAACCGGCAAAGGCAACCTTGTTTTAAAAGACTACGGAAAAAACGCATATACCATCATAAATCGCACCAGCCGGAAAGCCTATCGCTTCTCCCGCACCAAACCCTATCTGTACAAAGGTAAATTCAAAAAAGAATTTGAGCAGCTGGATGCATCTATTTCTGCCGGCACGGCCGCCGAACATGAAAAATGGCGGCACAAACTGCTCAAAGCCGCTGACCTTCTTTCAAAACCCTTTGATGATGTCTTTTCTACAAAGGAGATCGATTTTATAATGCCGCCCTTTGCGCCGCTGGCACGCTCCCAAGTGTGTGCAATGTGCAGCGAAATGACAATGTCAACAAAAATGATCGCCATAGATAAAGGTGAACGCATCTGTATACCCTGCTCCGAGGAAAAGAATCATGGCCCATAGTACCCGGCTTTGATTTCACCCCATAGAGGTGCACCTATACCAAATGGAGAAAATTAAATTCCAAATAACAAACTTTGGAATTTCCTTGAAATTTGCTTGCCCGCCGTCTTTTTGGTGGGGTGCTTGTAGTTTGGAATTTCCTTGGAATTTGGTGCTTGGAATTTGTGATTTTAGACACAAAACTCAAAAGCCGAGCCGGAGAACTCTGACCTGACCCAAGAGACCAGGTTTTTTATAACTGAATAAACAAAATGAGTTCTTTACGTTTCTACTATATCCCTGATGGCACCCTCGACTTCAGGATGATTAAAAGTAAAACCACAACTCAGAAGTTTCTCAGGCATCGCCCGCTGACTGAACAGCATAAAGTCTCCAAATTCTCCCATTACCAGGCGCAACATGAAAGACGGCGCCGGCATAATGGCCGGCCTGCGCAGAATGTGCCCCATTGCATTCGCAAAATCCCGGTTTCTGACCGGTTTAGGGGCGCAGAAGTTTACCGGTCCGTTAATATCCTTATGTTCGAGAATAAATTTAACGGCTAAGACAAGATCATCAATGTGTATCCAGGGAAACCATTGTCTGCCGCTCCCCATCGGTCCGCCCATAAATAAACGGAATGCGGGAACCATTTTTCCCATGGCTCCGCCATCTTTGCCGAGAACGACCCCAAAACGTGTGGTCACAACCCTTATCCCTTTTTCCTTGGCACGCAACGCTTCCGTTTCCCAGTCCCGGCTGACGCCGGCCATAAAATCACTGCCAACAGGTTCACTTTCTGTAAGTATGCGATCACCCCTGTCCCCGTAGTAGCCTATGCCGGAAGCGCTGCAAAGTACAATCTGTTCAGTTGCAGGCAAAGATTCGACCAGGTTGCGGGTCGTTAAGATACGGCTCTCATAAATAAGCTGCTTGTAGCTTTTAGTCCAGCGTTTGAAAATCGGCCGGCCGGCCAGGTTGATGACTGCATCTGTATCCTGCAAAGCATCCTGCCAGGCACCTTTGCGGGTGGTATCCGCTGATATGTATGTAAAATTTTCGTCACTGATCAGGTTTTGAAAAGGGCGGGTTCCGACGGCGGTGACATGGTGCCCCTGGCGCAAGAGGAAAATTGACAGATGCCTGCCGATAAAGCCGAGCCCTCCGGTAATGAAAACCTTCATATCACACCCCCGGATATTCTATGAAGAATTATCGTAATAGGTTAGCCACCAAGACACCAAGCCTCTAAGATTATTACATGCAAAAGTCATTTGTCACTGGAGTGCTGCGCTTGAGGAGCACTCCGTTTGAGGAGCGGCCTGGCGGCCTTGAGGGGTATTGACAAAAATACTTTTCCCCTTAAGCGAAGCGATCTTAAAGCGTAGCGCTTCTCAAGCATAGCGGTCATATTTCCCCTCTTCTTCGTGCCTTAGTGGCTGAGCTGTTACGAATTATCGAAAAAAAAGGGCAGCACTTTTTTTAGTGCCGCCCTTAATGTGCATTAAACCTTCCTAATCATTAGCAAGTGCTTGCTGTGCCACAACCGCTGCAACCTGCCCCTGCTCCAAAATCCATTGCACTGTCGAGTTTAAAACCCATCTCTGTAAAATCTACTTTGATAGGTTGCGCTTTTTCCATGAATTCCCGGTCTACAATATATTTGAAACCATCGATCTCATATACAGTATCGCTCTCTTTGGGCTCATCCAGAGCCATTGCCAGCGAAGGACCGCCTCAGCCGCCCGAGTTTAGAAAAATCCGTATCGGAGCAATCTCTTTATCCTTAAAATACTCGGCAATCTGTTTTGAAGCAGATTCTGTTACCTCAACCATAATATTCTCCTTTCTAACAAATTTCTTGAATTTCAAATAAAATAGTCCCACCAATTCAATTTGTCAATGCAATGTGTCCATAAATTTTCATGAACTTTATCCGCCGCCGGTAAATTTTCCGGTAAAACCGCCCCCTTGCTCAGCAAAGAGCTGGTTCAAAGGGTTACCCGTCTTTGGCGGCGCCGTAGGCAACCAGGGTTCAGGTTCAGATATTGATACTCTCTCTCTAATTGAGCGAAAGTCGAGAATCCCCCAGATTCAAGGCGTCAAGGGTAAAGCCGTAGCACCCTAATTGAGCGAAAGCCGAGGATGCCCCAGATCCGCGGCATCAAGGGTGAAGCCGTAGTCGTTTACTGCGAGCCCTTGATAACAAAGGAGATGGGGTATTATCGGCTAATTGAGCGAAA
>JAQBHK010000028.1:0-2557 GCA_032127815.1 Desulfobacterales bacterium | reverse complement strand
GAGACATGACAGAGAGCAAGAAGGCTGAGGAAGAACGGATTCGTTTAGCTACAGCCATTGAACAAGCATCTGAAAGTATCATCATATCAGACAGGCCTGGAGCTATCCAATATGTCAACCCCGCCTTCGAGCAGCTCAGCGGATTTAATCGAGAAGAAATCATTGGGCAAAACTTTCGTATTCTAAAAAGCGATAAGCATAATGAGGCTTTCTACCGGGAAATGTATGATATCATTTCCCGTGGTCATACATGGGCAGGTCGTATAATCAACACAATGAAAGACGGCACACTGCGTGAATTTGAGACAAGAATATCGCCTGTTAAGGATAGTTCGGGAGAAATCATAAACTTTGTTTCCGTCAACCGCGATGTAACCCAGGAAGTCGCACTTGAAGCCAAACTCCAGCGTGCCCAAAAAATGGAAGCCCTCGGACTTTTGGCAGGTGGTGTCGCTCACGACTTGAATAACGTTCTGTCAGGGATCGTAAGCTATCCAGAATTAATTTTGATGGATTTACCGGAAGGCAGTAAACTCAGAAAGCCCATTGAGACAATGCAGGAGTCCGGACACAGGGCGGCTGCTATCGTCCAGGATCTGTTAACCGTGGCAAGAGGGGTAGCTACCACAAAAGAACCTCTGAACTTAAATGATCTGGTTGGTGACTATTTAAATTCTCCTGAGTTTAAAAAACTTGAGCATTTTCATCCTTCAGTTACGGTCAAGACCAATTTTGACAGCGATTTATTTAACGTAAGCGGTTCTCACGTTCATATCAGAAAGGTGGTGATGAATCTGGTGTCAAACGCCTCGGAAGCTGTTGAGGGCGAGGGCCGCGGCAATGTCGCTATATCGACCATGAACCGTTATGTAGACAGACCTTTACGGGGGTATGACGATGTAACCATGGGTGAATATGCTGTTCTGTCTGTATCAGACGATGGTTCGGGAATATCATCTGTTGACCTTGAGAGGATTTTTGAGCCGTTCTACACAAAAAAGATAATGGATAAAAGCGGCACCGGTTTAGGTCTGGCGGTTGTGTGGAATGTTGTTCAGGATCACAAGGGCTACATCAATGTGGCCAGTGACAAGCATGGTACAACCTTTGAGTTGTACTTTCCAATAACAAGGGAAAAAATACCGGGTAAGGATTTGGCCATAGCTATTGAAGATTTCAAAGGAAACGGAGAGACGATTCTGGTTGTTGATGATGTGGAGAGCCAAAGAGAGATAGCCTGTAAAATGCTGAACAAATTAGGTTATAAAGCTGAAGCTGTTTCCAGCGGTGAGGAAGCTGTAGAATATTTGACGGAACATACCGTGGATTTAATATTGCTTGATATGATTATGGATCCGGGAATGAATGGTCGTAAGACATACGAACAAATAATAAAGACTCACCCTAACCAAAAAGCCATCATAGCCAGTGGATTCGCTGAAACAGATGACGTGAAGGAAACCCAAAAATTCGGTGCGGGCCAATACATAAAAAAGCCGCTAACATTAGAAAAGATGGGCATAGCTGTAAGGGATGAGTTGAAAAAATAGCCAAAGTTATTTTTTGTTCGGATGCCTTCCGTCTTCGCCTGAAGGCTACGCCGGACAAGTGATCTTGAACAAAAATCCTCATTTAGGGATGGACACTATTTAGTCCAATTTTCAACTTTCAACTTTTCAATCCGCGTGAATTCCTTGTCATTATTGGTAATTAAAACCAAGTTCTGACTTATGGCATGAGCCGCAATGAGTAAGTCAAGCGGTCCTATGGGCCGGCCGCGTTTCTCTAATTGAAAACGGATATCCCCATAAACTCTTGCAGCCGTTTGATCATACGTAAGAATTTCAAGGGGTGCTAGAAATTCTTCCAGCCGAACCTCATTTTTTTTTCGATAGGTACTTTTTGCGACTCCATATTGGAGTTCAGAAACTGTAATGGTTGATATGCCGATCTCACCCAGTTCAAACTGCTTAAACTTCTCAATAACCGCTGTGGGGCGTTTGTTAATGATGTAAATGCAAATATTGGTATCAATCAAATATTTCATCTAATCCCGCTCTATCTTGTTGTTCTGGTTGATTGCGTTCAACCATAAAAGGTTCGTCATGCTTCAGCAGGTTTTGCTCCCAAGTGTCCCAAAGAGAAAAATCTTTTGGAATCAAGAGCACTCCTTCCGCAATCTTCTTGATATATACTTCATTGCCGTCAAACCGAAAGGCTTTTGGCAATCGGACGGCTTGGCTTCGTCCATTAATAAATAATTTGGCTGTTTCCATGATTCCCTCCATCTTAAACCGTGGTATATACATGGGGATATATATCGTCTATCGCAAAAGTCAAGATCTATATCATAAAATATATATTTCTGCCGCTAATGCATGACAGAAGAGTTGAAGGGTTGAATCGTAAGACTCTTTGCACCATACGTCAGCTCCACAGAAAATTGTGCACTGATTATAGCGTATTTTGTTAACTTCCCAAACTACCGTAACTGTCTATTTTATATAAGACCAATCGGTTGGAAATCTGGCCCATAATTAGTGCCCATCCATAAATA
>JAQBHK010000027.1:0-5695 GCA_032127815.1 Desulfobacterales bacterium | reverse complement strand
TAACCGATACAGGAATTTCAGCATAGAAATCTTTATTATTTTCGGGTTTGGGTTCAAAAAGGGCAAATTCCAGGCCGCTATCCTGGCCGGAGCTCGAGATACTCGCCAGCAAATTAGGAATCTCCTTTTTTTCGGGAAGCGCTTTCATGACGATTTTGAATTCATTTTCGGCATCTTTAAACTGTTTTTGAACAGCCCGCAGGCTGCTGGCCTTAGCTTTAAACTGCGTAAGCTTAAGGTCAAGCTCCTCATATTCCTTATTTAATGTATCAATCTTCTCCATTTTGGGTAGATACGAGAAATAGACAATCGGGCCGGCAAACAGAACGATGATTCCCAAACTTATCAGAAGCCGGTATAGCTTGGACAGTTTACCGATCTTGTCCATTGCTTTGAAGAGCGGTTCAGTTATTTTAGATATTTTAGAAAAATCGATTTTTTTCATATTTAGCCTTAAAATCGCAGCTATTTATTTTTTAGCTTTTTCATCCTTTTTCTTTTCCACTTTAGTACATGAGATTTCAAAACTTTTTAGGTCCATTTTTTTTACCTTCTGTGTTTTGGATCGCTGTAAATTTACGTCGGTAAAACGTTCTGAAGACTCAAGACGGGTCATGAAATCGGCTATTGTTTTATTATCCAAGGCAATACCTTTAATGTTAACTTGTGTTCCTGTCGCTTGAAAATCGGTGAACCAGAGACGCTTGACGGGTTTGTTGTCTTTTTCTTCCAAAGCGTCTGAAGTTGAACTTGCCGTCTCATAAATCACCATTTGGGTCATATCGTCCAGCAGGCGGACAGCCCCTTCGCGTTTTGTTTCAAGATCCTTAATAACGGCTATCTTCTGGGTTAGTTTTTTGAGTTCGTCTTTAAGTCTATCTACCTCTTTGGCGGTCTTTTCAACCCTGGCAATCTCAGTGTTTATCTGAGATATTTTGGTGTCGAGCTCTTCGACCTTATTATTCAAGGTGTTGTTGTAGTAGAACATGGCTACAAGGGTCATGGTTAAAAAGAGCGCAAAAACAGTTACCTGCCGGCGTATATTTTCTACTGTGCGCTTCGTTCGATAAGGTAGTAAATTAACTTGTATCATTTTTTAATCAACTTTTCTTATTGCCAATCCCATACAAATAGCCGCCTGGGGCGCTATTTTTTCAAGATAGGAAGAATCAAGGCCACTGCTTTCTACAGAAAACTTGTCAAAGGGGTTTATAATTTGAACTTCCGTTGCAATTTCATCAGACAGAAGTTGTCGAAATTCCCTGATGTTGGCCCCGCCACCGCTTAGAATGATTTTTGAAATATGATCATCAGGGTAGGTAGAATAAAAGAAGTCGATGGCCCGTCTTATTTCGGTAGTCCAGTCGGAAACAACCGATGATACAATGTTCGCCAAATCTTCAGCAGAGATTACTTCCGGCTGCTGGCTGCGTTTGATCTCTTCGGCATCCGCTATGGAGCAGTCTGTCAGCGAAACGATTTGTTGATTGATTTGGCCGCATCCAAGTGAAACATCCCGCATGAATACAGAAGAATAACCTTTAAGGATATTTAATGAAGTTTTGCTGGCTCCGATATCAATCAGGGCAACGCTTTCTTCCTCGGTCGCATAATTAAACTCAAAGATATTTTGCAAAGCAAAAGCATCAATATCAATTATCACGGTATGCAGTCCGGCCAATTCGATCAGATGGATGTAATCGTTGACCATTTCTTTCTTAGCGGCAACAAGGAGCACATTCATTTGATTCGGGTTTTGTTCGTTTTCCCCCAGTATTTGGAAATCTAAGTTTACATCACTAATGTCAAAGGGGATGTATTGTTCGGCTTCAAAATGAATTGTCTCTTGAAGTTCATCTTCTGTCATCGTTTGGACACTTATTTTTTTAACAATAACCGAATAGCCGCCGATGGAAATGGCAACATTTTTGTTTTTTATGTTGTTAGCGCTAAATAGTTCACGGATAGCCGCAGATACGGCACCATGATCTTTGATCGCACCTTCTTCTATTAGGCCAGGTGCGATATTAAGCATCCCAAAATTGTGCAGTGCATTCCCCGTATTGGTTTCTATAACTTCAGCGGCTTTAATGGCGCTGGAGCCGATATCCAGACCTACAAGATGGGTTTTTTTCTTAAAAAACATAATATACTCTTAATCGCCTAATCTCTGAAAACTTTATTTTTGTCAGAAAGGTTAAAGCCCAATGCTAATAAAATCTTCCGTTGAGTTTCCATACGGCACGGCATACCTTTCTCTATTCGCGCAATAGTTATAGGTGATACATTCGCCTTGCGAGCCAGTTCAGTTTTGCTCATTAGCATAGATTCTCTAACCGTCTTTACGGAGTTAGCACTCATAAAAAAACCTTAACATATTACGTTTTATCTCAAAAGTCTATCTTAACCAACAAAAGATCCAGCTAAATCTTAATCGAATGATCTCAATCATCGGGAATAATTATGGGCTTGTCAAGTATTTTTATACATAATTACGCATAACTTATATATAATTACAGTATATTGTGTTGCTTTTTATTATAACACAATATATAGTGTGACAAAAAGACGATAAAATAATTACAAACAAGCAAAAATAAAAGATTTAGGCATACTACACCCCTGTAGGGCCGGAGTTGGAGTAATATTTTTGTCAGCACAACTCAGAATCTTGACTTTGACCTTTTGATTCCATATATGATTGATAAGATTCTGGGGCCAGCATCATTTTGCCTTTGGCAAATGACGTCACCCACATCAATTCGTCGCTTTGCCTGTCCCGGTTCGATCCGGCCGAGGGGCGAAGCTTTGCCAGGAGAAATTTGAGTTTTGCCTAAGAACTTCCAAAAATCAGAAGAAAGCATCAAGCCTTTCAGGCTGGTTAAATATTTTACATTTACCAGCCTGGTTGTCATCTTTGTCGGCACGCTGGTTCTTGCTCTGCTGAATACCCACTGGGCCAGGACCGTGCAGCAGCGGAAAAGTGAAGAATATGCCCGACTATTGATAGAGAACCTGAATCATCAAGTGTTTTTGCAGTTTATCATCCCGGTTGCCTTGAAGTTCGGCAAAATTCAACTCAGTGACGAAAAACAGTTCGAGTACATGGATAAAGTTGTTCGCAGTACCCTTTACAGTTTTAAAGTTGATATGGTCAATATTTTCGATATGAAGAGCACGATTTCTTACAGTTTTGATAAAACCGTAGTCGGCAAAAAAGACCTTGGCGGCAAAGCATATCAGGATGCAATTTCCGGCAAGTCGACTTCTAAACTGCTTCAAAGGGGCAGTTGGTTAGAAATATTTCTTGGATTTCCACGGAACAGCAAATTAATCACCTTTGCGCCCCTGCGTGCCGAACAACCACTTTCCAGGATATCAGGCCCGGTACTTGGCGTTGTAGAAATCGTACAGGATTTATCGGAAGATTATAAAGCCATTTTCGATTTTCAAATACGCGTTATCAGCACCTGTACCGTAGTCATGGGCTTGCTTTGTTTAGTGCTTTTCTTTGTGGTCAGAAGGGGTGAAAGAATTACTGAAAGACGTTCCTTGGAGAGGCTTCGCCTTCAAGGACAGTTGAGTCGAGCTCAACATTTGTCTTCGCTGGGCGAGATGGTTGCAGGCATTTCTCATGAGATCCGTAATCCGTTAGGCATTATTAAAAGTTCATCAGAACTTTTAGTGAAAAAGATGACCGGCTTTGATCCTTCAAACGGCATTCCAGCTATAATTAACGAAGAAGCCGATCGTTTAAATAATATCATTACAGACTTTTTAAACTTTGCTAAACCCAGAAGTCCGCATCTAACTGCCTGTAGTATTGTAGATGTTCTGGAAAAAAACATCACCTTCCTGGCATCACAGATCAAAGACGAAGGCTACGTTATAAACAAGCATTATGGTGATAATACTCCGGAAATAACCGCCGATTCCAATATGCTGTATCAGGCGTTTCTTAACATTATATTGAATGCCATGCAGGCCATGCCATATGGTGGCGAAATTTATGTTGAAATCAGTTCAAGCACAGATACTGTAACCATCAATTTTGAAGATGAAGGCCAGGGGATACCCGAGGATCTTTCAGATAAAATATGGGATCCGTTTTTTACCACCAAGGAAAAAGGCACAGGACTGGGTCTTGGTATCGTAAAAAATATTATCGAGTCTCACGGGGGCAAGGTTCAGATTGTCAACAGGACGGATTGCGGCGTCCGGGTTACGGTAGAAATACCAGTAGTGCAGGAGGTCTAATCATGGAAACAATCATGATTGTAGACGATGAAAAGAATTACCCGCTGATATTAAGTGCAATCTTGGAAGAAGAAGGATTTGAAAGCTTAACTGCCAACAGCGGCCGAGAAGCACTTGATATCATGAAATATTCCGATGTGGATCTTGTGCTGACCGATATGAAGATGCCTTCCATGGACGGCATCGAATTGCTTGAGCATATCAAAACAGCAGACCCGGAGCTGCCGGTCATCATGATGACGGCTCACGGGACTGTGGATAAGGCTGTGGAGGCGATGCAGAAAGGTGCTTACAGTTATGTGCTCAAGCCTTTTGACAACGAGCGTCTGATTCTTTATGTCAACAAAGCCATTGCCATGTATCGGGTGGTCAAAGAAAACCGGCGACTGCGCGATGCCGTCGAATCCCAGTACAGTTTCGGAAACATCATCGGTAAAAGCAAAGCCATGCAGGATGTTTTCGAAACCATTCGTAAAGTTGCACCGGCTAACGCAACGGTGTTGATCGAAGGTGAAAGCGGAACCGGAAAAGAGCTTGTGGCCAAATCGATTCATTTTAACGGGCCGCGGCGCGATGAGCCTTTTGTGGCGGTGAACTGTAGTGCGCTTGCTGAAAGTCTGCTCGAAAGCGAGCTTTTCGGTCATGAAAGGGGCGCTTTTACCGGTGCCATCGCCATGAAAAAAGGCCGATTCGAGCTGGCTAAAGGCGGAACGCTGTTTTTGGATGAAATCGGCGAACTTTCATCCAATCTTCAGATCAAGCTTCTGCGCGTTTTGCAGGAAAAGGTCTTTGAACGGGTTGGTGGGGTGAAGCCTGTGGCCGTCGACATTCGAATTATTACAGCAACCAATAAAACCTTGAAAGATGAGATGCAAAAAGGGCGCTTTCGTGAGGACCTCTTTTATCGACTGAATGTGGTCCATATCGTTTTGCCGCCGTTAAAGCAGCGGTTGGCGGATATTCGCCTGCTGGTAGACCATTTTCTAAAAAAATATGCGGGTGAAAATAATTCGGCAAAGCCTTTAACAGGGATTAACCAGGAAGTTGAACGTCTTTTTCACGATTACAATTGGCCTGGAAATGTGCGAGAACTGGAAAATGTGATTGAACGCGCCATGATTATGTGCACAGGCGAAACCATAACTATATCTGACCTTCCGAAAGATTTTAAAGGTAATGTCCACGACGCCCGATTTATCGACAGTGTTCCCACCGATGCTAAATTGTACGAAACAATTGCGATTATTGAGAAAATGATGATTACGCGGGCTTTGAAACTGACAAACAATGTTCAATCTCAAGCGGCTGCATTGCTAGGGATTGGCAAAAGCGGCTTCAGCAAGAAAATGCATAAATATAGAATTCATGTATAGCCTTGCGGAAATGCATAGAAAGGTTTCCAGATGGAAACCGGCGGATTTCCATTTGGAAACTTTTT
>JAQBHK010000026.1:0-2694 GCA_032127815.1 Desulfobacterales bacterium | reverse complement strand
GCTGCATGGTGTTTTGATCCAGGCCTTCCAGATGGCTTCGGGCGATAATTCTGGATGCCAGGGGTGCCGAGGCGCGATACATCAGCTTATCGACCAGGTTGGACTGGCCGGCCAGAATGATGGGTAGATAGGGCTTGGAGTCAGCCTCGAACTGTACGATGGTATGCAATTCGGTAAAGACTTCCAGTCGCAATAATGAAGCTTCATCGACGATCAGCGCCACCCTCATTTTTTTACCGCAAACCAGTTCTTTGATTTCCTTTCGGATCACTCTGGTCATCACGGCCTTTGAGTTGCTGGCTTTACTGATACCCAGTTCAGCACTAATCTGCCGATACAACTCCAGGATAGAGCCTGATGAGGCCAACACATAAAAAGTTTGATATTCGGATGGATGCAGTTGGCCGGCGGCATATCTCAGTGCAGTGGACTTGCCGCTGCCGATCTCTCCGGTTATCAGGGCAATACCTCCCAGACGCAAGGTGTAGTCAAAACGGTTTTTCACTCCGATCAGAGCTTCGGTTTTAAGAATTTCTTTAAGAGCAAGGTCGGCTCCAAACGGTTCTTTTTTGAAGCCAAAAAACGCGTGATAGTTTGTATTCATGGATGAACCTCCTGTTTAAAGCAGTCTGCCGCCCCGGTATTTTGAAGGGTCCGGGTTGAGATGTAGTTCAGCATTGCGATTTTTATCCCGTTTAACCCGGCAGTTGACATGCAGATTGACCGGTCGGACAAGACCATAGGATTTTTGTTGGTATTTGATCTCCACCTGATCCGGATCACCTGTGTGATACAGCAGTTCCACCTGAAGGCCGATCAGTGCCACCGGTGCTTCATACAACCTGCCGTCAAGGGTAATCGTGCGATCTTTGGCAACGCGCCGCCGGACGCGTTGGCGGAAGTGATCTTTAATATCAGGCGGTGCGGCTCGAAGACACTGCATGTTAGAGGTAAAGCGTTCAAACGGTGTCTGGCCGGTGGCGCTGTGTTTGCGCTGATGGTAGACTTGATTGAGCCAGATATCAAAGGCTTCATTGAGTTCCATCAGAGCGTGGCCGTTAAAGCCGTATAGGAAGCCTTGACGCACGGTGCGAAAGAACCGTTCGATCTTTCCCCGCCCCTGGGGTTTATAGGGTTTTGAATGCACCAACGCGATACCCAGGGAAGCCGTAATATGCTCAAGGTGACGGGATCTGAAGGCGGGACCGTTGTCTACATACAACTTGCGCGGCAAGCCTCTTTTTAAAAGGGCCTGTTCCAGCACATCCAGATATGAAGATAGCCTTTCGGACAGGCAAAACTCGCCGTGTGGCACCAGGCGGCTGTGATCATCGATGATGGCAATCAGATAGACCTTTTTCATCTTGCCGGCAACTTCTACTTTTGGGCCGTGCATCACATCGCTTTGCCACAGATCGTTGGGCAGTTCGGCCTCAAACTTGCGACGATCCTTGGGTTGATTCGAAGACGGATGCATCAGGTTTTGCTGATGCAAAAACCGATACACCGTCGATGGGGTTAACCGGATACCGGGTGTCACCAGACGACGGTGATTCATCTGATCGATAAGATGGGTGATGGTGGCTTTGGGCAGCTCTTTGCGCAATCGGATTAACGCTAAACAGGTCTCTTCATCCAGCGTCCGGCTTCGGCCCTGATCCGATCGACCCGAAGGAGACAGCGATTCCAGTTTGCCGTTGCTGTCTTTGTACAGACGCATCCAGCGCAGGATTGTCGAACGGCTGA
Organism: Desulfobacterales bacterium; assembly: GCA_032127815.1. GTDB lineage: Bacteria > Desulfobacterota > Desulfobacteria > Desulfobacterales > UBA11574 > Desulfatibia_A. The sequence goes on along the minus strand of JAQBHK010000026.1, from coordinate 948 downwards.
TGCGCGTTTTAGCAGAGAAAGGGATCTGCCACTTGCGGGCGCATTTTTCCCGGATCAGGCGCTCCTGTTCACCCGGTTCAAGACCGGATGTCGTCACCAAATCACCAATCACCCCAAATCGAAAGGTCGCAACCTGCTTTTTTTCATCTTCTGTCATAATAATCCTCCTTTTACAGTTTTGAGGATTGCTTTACGACAGACCCAACGCCACGTCGATGACAGCCTTCGGTAGGGTGGATAAAAAATGAACTGCTCAGCAGACTAAATGGAACTGCTCACCGGAACTTTTCCCATAGCTTGCAAGCGGCTAAAAGCCTCAACCAAACGGTTTACCCACGCATTGCCAAAATAGGCTGCTGTATTGCGAATCAACCCTACCAACCAGTGCCGCTGACGGCTGTGGCTGATACCCTCTAAATATCGCCCTTTGGCTAAACGGCGGGTTAAACTGCAAAAGATGGTATCAATCGAAGCCTGAAAACGGCTAAAATAACCTTCAGGCCGTAAACGGATGACACAATGACATCCAGGGCAACGATACCGACGCAATAAAACCCCAGCAGATAATCCGTCAAAATAGCCCAATACAAAACCATGGCCCCATAAACCGCTTTGGGCACAATTGGGACAAATTTTGGGCCGCGGCCAATCATAATCACGCTGTTGCTTTAAAAGTTTCTTGAAATTGACAGTTACAAAGATTATCATCCTTAACAGTTTCTTGAGGATCTCTGAAAATCCTCGGTTGTGGAAAGGGCGGTCCGGCCTCATACCAAACCGCCCTTTCTCTCATCCAATAAAAAAAGCCTCCCAAAAGAGGCTCATTTATTCTGATAACCTATAGCTGACTGTCAATCTATTCTGAAAAATTAAAACATTTTTAGTTCCACTGATTGTGAAATCCTACAATGGCTATCCGATGCGTATATCGGCCAAGATATTCAAGTA
>JAQBHK010000025.1:0-4889 GCA_032127815.1 Desulfobacterales bacterium | reverse complement strand
TCAGTCTGAACATGAAACCCTGAGGAAACCTCTGTTCGTTTCGAGCAACGGCCTGATTTAAAGCCTTGGTATTAAACTGAAGCTTGCGTTTAAGCCCGTTGAAAGACTTCCCTTTTTTGGTCAGGCGTTGAAAACGCCCGGCGAAAATCCCCGGGGAAAGCTTAAGCTCGTTTGCTGCCGTATTAAAGAGGCGCTAAATCACCCCACCGCTTTTTCTGCCAGAATCTTTTTCACCGATTGTTCCACCCGTTCGGCAATTGCGATGCCCTGGCCGCAAATTTCTGTATCCGGTTGATAATCGGGGATGACACTGCTGATAGGATATTTGGACGGCAGATAGATCGTGTCGAGGAAATCGCAATCATCTTCCGAAAGATCAATAAACATGCTTTGTTCTTCTAAGACCTGTCTCAGTTTTGCAATGCTGTGGGTTTGTAAGCAAATTCAGCAAAAAGAGACTTCAGCAGCTTTTCCACGCACTGTTGAACATTTTGCAGACACGAGTTGAAAAGACTGCTGTTGAGCAAGATTCTGGCGGACTCCAGATTTTCAGCAGCATAATCAAGCCATATGTTGGTTTCATCTTTCATAGACGACTTCACCGTTATCGATTTCTGTAAGAATGGACGCCTCGCCTGCATCGGCTCTGACCGGAAAAATATCTACGGGTATTTTATTTGAAACCGGCCGTGTCAATTTTCTGTATTTCATTGATAGCTCAAGATATCCTTCTCTGCTTTCCTGAAAAACGGCCACATCCATATCACGGGGTTCATCGGATGTGACGAAAGATCCGAAAATGACGACTTTGCGAATATCCTTGTCACCTTTAAGACAGGTAACCAGCTGTTTTTTTAATTCCTGCTTTTCATTGGGCGTGACCATAATATCACCTTTTTTCTACTTAATTATCGTAAACAAAAACGAGAACGCTCACTATGTGTTTATTTTAAAGAGAAATCCGGGTCGGACCAGGCGCTTTAATTGTATTCGCGTTTACTGTTTAAAAAAAGTTTTTTTCTAAAATCATTTTTTCTCATATAAGCATTTTTCATTTTAATACCGGAAAAAAGGACCTTTATTAATGGGCATTGTCGGCAACTTCGACAGACAAGGGCCACTGTGTCGAAATATTGCTTAAATTTCGACAGATGGGAGCCGAGATGTCGATGACGTCGACATATTAATGAGACTGCAATTCATACAATTTATTAGTACCATCCATGTCTGGATTATTCAAAGAATTCTGTTTTGCTCGTAACTGTCGTTTTAATAGCATTTAAAGTGTCGGTCAGCACCTGAATAACAGTTTCTCGAATGTCGCCGGCAACTACCAGCAACATCACGTCATCTCCGACTGCCAGAGTTCGATTTGCATTAAACTCAACAAGAATGTCAATTATTCCTGGTATTTTTTTGTTCGATGCGATCACCTGCGCCAGTTTTGCATGGTCGACTAAGATGGTCAAGCCGGAGACTTTGCGGCCTTCTCGGGATGTGCTGCGCACGACGCCATTATGGCACAGAATCATGCCCGCCTGGTGGTAGTCCGGGTGCTTTTTTATGTTGTTTATCAGACGTGCCGGGTTCATAAATGCTCCGCTCGATACTTGGTCCTGGATGAAAAAGGATGTTTATTTTATATGTTCAGCACCGAGCATCCAGAATCCAGCATCGGTTTGCCTTAATTTGTGTGACTGTGTCCACATCAACGCGTCGCTTTGAATCATAGCTGCGCCAACATATCTTCAGCTTTAGCCAGGTCCTCAGGCGTATTGATATTGAAAAAAGATATCAAATCCGGGTCCTGCTTTTTCAAAACTTGTTCCGGTATTGTTTTAACGCGCAGTTTTTTAAAAATTCGGTCAATTTTAAGCTCCTGTTTTTCCAGCTGCCGAACTGCGTGTTCCAGGCATCGCCTGGAATATACGGCACAGAGGGGCTGGAAACCTTCGGATGTTTTGGGCACCACAATGTCTATGTGCGGAGTAATACCTGCCAGGATGGTTTCAATCAGGTCCTGTTTGATAAAAGGCGTGTCGCATGCTGCGAAAAAGGCATACGGCGTTGTCATATTAAAAAGGCCGGCGTGTAGCCCGGTCAAAGAGCTTCGGAATGGAAAAATGTCTGTTACAACAGTTATGTCCCATTCTAAATACTGGACCGGGTCGTTGGTAACCAGAATAATGTCTTGAAATAAATTGCAAAAGACGTCATAGATGCGGTCAAAAATACGCTTGCCGCCGACACGCACAAGGGCCTTGTTGGTGCCGGAGAAACGCGTGTTTTGTCCGCCGGCCAGTATTATGCCGGTGCATAAGTTGTTCATGAATTCAAGACTTTTTTGATATTGAAAACCTGGTCCTCTGCGCCAGGATTCTTTACACTCTTTTATTAAAACAGCGAACCGTAGGGAGTTTTAAAATTAAGCGGCGCAGCCGCTATCCATAAAATCGTGCTGCGATTTTATTTACAATAGAAAAAATATCAGGTAAAATCAAGGCAATTTCAGAGGTTTCGCCGACCGGCGGCATGCGCGGGGGTTGTTATTTATGAAATAATGATATAAATCCTTGATATTAAGTCGATGTGTAGTGTAAAAAGCATATTTTGACGAATATCATGGTGAGAGAAAATGAATAAACACGATACAATTCTGGATGCAGCCGATATCGACCGGATATTGACGCGGATTACCCATGAAATTCTGGAGGTTCACAAAGGGGCAGAGAACTTGACTTTGATCGGAATTCACACCCGTGGAGTTTATCTTGCCCGGCGGATCCAGCAAAGGATTAAAACCATCGAAGGGATTGCAATACCGGCGGGCGATATAGATATAACCCTGTATCGAGATGATTGGACCAGGATCAGCCACCATCCGGTTGTGCAGGCTACCGACATATCTTTTTCCGTCAATGCAAAACAGATTATTTTAATCGACGACGTTCTGTTTACCGGCCGCACAACCCGGGCGGCCATGGACGCAATTATCGATTTTGGCCGGCCGGACAGGATTGAACTCGCCGTGCTGATAGACCGGGGTCACAGGGAGCTGCCGATTCAGGCCGATTATGCCGGAAAATTTGTAGCAACCAGGCGCTCTGAGACGGTGAATGTGTTGCTGACGGAGCAGGATGGAGAGGACCGGGTTATCCTGGAACAGGCATAAACGATGGGTACCAAAAACCATAAGGCCGGTGCGCCCAAGAGGGTTAGAATCGGAATTGTTTCGGTCTCAAGCACCAGGACGCTGCAAAATGATCGAAGCGGTCTCTGGATGGGCAAGCGGGCTCGCAAGGAAGGGCACGAAGTTGTGTTGCATCTGGTTGTGCCTGACGATGCCGAAACCATTACCCGGACTGTCTTAGAGGCTGTTCGTGACCATAACGCAGAGGCTATACTCCTGACCGGGGGTACGGGCATCAGCAGTAAAGATGTTACCATCGAGGCCGTGCGACCGCTGTTTACAAAGGAGCTCACAGCCTTCGGCCCGCTGTTTTCCCAGCTCAGCTTTGAAGAGATCGATTCGGCCGCCCTGCTGTCCCGCGCTACGGCAGGCGTTTTTGAAAACACCATTCTGTTTTGTATGCCCGGCAGCCTGAAAGCCTGCCAGCTGGCCTGCCAGGCGCTTATCTTTCCAGAGCTGGGACACCTTGTAAAGCATATCCACGAAACCTAACCCGACTTTCTCATGAAGAATTATTTATCAGCCCTTCTGATGTCTATGCTTATACCAGCATGTCTGTTTGCGCAGCCGGATAAACTTACCATGCTTACACCAGACGAGTTACATCAGATAATGCAGAAGCAAGATGTGTTTTTAGTTGACGTTCATGTACCGGAACAGCGCCATATTAAGGGAACGGATCTGTTTGTGCCTTTTCATAAAATCAAAGAAAATCTAGACAAATTCCCCAAAGACAAGCGCACGCCTATCTATCTATATTGTCAAGGCGGTCCCATGGGCAATACTGCGGCCAAAACATTATTCGAAGCAGGCTATAAGAAGATTTACAACCTGCAAGGGGGGCAAGACGCATGGTTGGATGCCGGATATGGCGTACAATGATTTGATTGTGCAACGAAATAATCCGCAGGCTGCAACGGAACGTTATTTTGAAGGCTGATATAGACCGTTTATAAGTTTCAAAACCGCCAGTTCCTTGGCCTTGGCTTCCACTTCAATGGTTATGTCTGTTTGCAGCTGTTTCCAGCATTGCGGGAAATCAGCGATATCAACGAAGTCATGGTGACTCCTGACGTTGTTGGATTTCCAGCCGTGCCTGGGGCTCGATATGTGAAACAGCGGCTCTCGATTCCAGGTGGCGATGGCCAGTTCCGTGGTTGCCTCTACGCTGCTGCCATCGGGCAAACAGCGGTGATGGTGAACGTCATATACCAGCGGGATACCCATGTCTCTGCAGACCGGCAGCAAATCTTTGGGAGAGTATGTGCGGTCATCGTTTTCCAGGGTTAATCGCGCCCGCACGGCATCAGGCAGCTGTTCGATTCTTCTTCGAAGGCGGCGCAGCGATTCGGCTTTATCCCCATAGGCCCCTCCGCCGTGGATGATGATGACATCGGCATTTACCCACTGAGCGACTTCTGCCTGGTAAATCAAATCGGCGACAGAGCGATGAACCACTTCACTTTGCGGTGACGAGAGCAAGATAAACTGGTCCGGGTGAAACGTCGTTCTCATGTCGTGGTCCCGGCAGAAATTGCCGCCGTGTTTGAAAATACGTGTGATTTGCTCATGGGCGTTTAGATCTTTAGTTCGATACCCTATTTCGGGATGGGTTTTTAAGGGCAGTATCTGGCTGTTGATTCTAAAATCCTTAATTTCGTTATCCCGGCAATATCGAAGGGCTTTTTGCAGTGCTTCG
>JAQBHK010000024.1:0-2724 GCA_032127815.1 Desulfobacterales bacterium | reverse complement strand
ACCGTATCAAATTCGAATATATCCACCCGGTCTCCGAAAATTACGTGCTTTAACCAGCCCAGCTTGACCGGCAAATCCAGCAGGTTTTCCAACTGCAAGGATTTGATCTCACAGGTCTCTTTGCCGGAAATTCCCATCAGGGAAGTGTAAATTTCTAAACGTTTGCCGGGAAAGCCTATCATCTCGATTGTTTTGCTAAACTCCAGATAGTCAATACCGTTATAGCAACATCCTTTTTTCGGGCAATCGCGGAACTGCTCCCTGTAGACGGGAAAGAAATCATTCAGCTCCATAAGCAAAGAGTGTTTCCCCAGCATCTCAAAGTAACCCCTTAACGGAAATCCCTCTTCCAGTTCCACTCGGAATCCTAAAACCCTCAATAGCTCGGATGCTACGGTTTTACCGTCTAAAACAATCGAGCCGTCTTGTTTGAGTGAAATCATATTCATTTTAGATAACCTCTCTGCTTGTTCGTAATAGCATTAAACATGCCAGACTATACTTTTTGTGCGATTATTTTAAATTTAAAAGTATATTCAGCATGTTAATTGATCTCTCTTGAAATGAGAAAATAATTTGGAAATAAAGCCTTTGTTGCGTTACTGAAACACAACGGTCGAGTGCATCGGCTGTTTGCCGGATATCAAAATTAAAACAATTCTTATAATTCTTTTTAATTTAAGATAGATAAAAAGGCTTAGTTATTTTGAACGGGATCTAAGGCGAGATAAATATGGCAAAAAAAATAATGCAACAATACGCAGCATGTGTTGCATTTTGTTGCAAGAATAGAATCGTGTTACGACTTTATGAAAGGTTTAAAAAGAGAGGTTGTATTTTTTCATCTTGCGCCACAACGTCGTACGGTTGACGTTGAGGGCCTGTGCGGTTTTACTGCGGTTCCAGTTATACTTATGCAGCATTCCCCGGATCATGTTTTGCTCACTCGATCCGATTTCTTTATCAAGGTTGAATTTTTCTTGCTGAAATATCACTGGGAAGGTGTCTTGCTTTTGGAGAGCGAGGGGAAGGTGTCTGCGTTCAATTGTATTTTCCTGACAGATAATAAGCGCATGCTCTATAATATTTTCAAGTTCCCTGACATTGCCGGGGTATTCATGGTTGAGCAAAACTTCCATGGCATTTTCCGAGATCTTGTCGACCCGCGTATCTCTTATAACACACAGCCGTTTGAGAATATGGGAAATCAGCAGGGGGACATCTCCTTTTCTCTCCTTTAAGGGCGGCAATTCCAGACGCATAACATTGAGACGGTAAAACAGATCCTCACGAAACCGCTTGGCTTGCACCAGTTGATCCAGACCCTGATTGGTAGCGGCAATAATCCGGATATTTACTTTCGTGGTTTTTCTGCTACCCAAAGGGTAAAACTCTTTATCCTCAAGAACACGAAGCAGTTTGGCCTGCAGAGACAATGGCAGGTCTCCTATTTCATCTAAAAAGATGGTACCATCGTCGGCTTCCTGAAATCTGCCGGGTTTATCCTTTTCTGCACCCGTAAACGCACCCTTGACATATCCGAACATCTCCGATTCCAACAGGTTGTCCGGCAGAGCCGCGCAGTTCACCTTTACCAGAGGCTTTTCTCTACGTGAACTGGCCGTGTGAATAACCTTTGCCAGAATATCTTTTCCGGTGCCGGTGGGACCCTCAATCAGCACTGTTGCGTCGCTGGCGGCAATCAAAGGGATGATGTCAAAAATTTTCTGCATGACCGGGTCTTTGCCGATCATATCATAAAAGGTATAACGGTCTTTAATCGCGCTGTCGAACTGATACTTAAGGGAAAGATCCGAAATGGTTGCCAGCCCGCCGACAATACGTCCTTCTTCATTTTTCAAAGCCATGACATTGGCCCGGATGGGAATGACTTGGCCTTCCTGAGTGATGATTTCCTCTTCTTTATTCGAACGTGACCGGCCGTCTGATATCGTCTCGGTCAGCAGAAAAACATCATCAAAAGTATCTTTACCGAATAGCGTTGCGCAGGATTTGCCGAGAATTTCTTTGCGCATAAAACCGGTAATCTTCTCTGCCATAGTGTTGAAAAAGGATACGTGACCGCTGCAGTCTACCGTCAAAACCCCGATATCAAGATTGTCAAGAATGATTTTCAAGCGGCGGTCATCATGCCGGACGCGTTCAATCAGGTCTTTGAAGGCTGAATAGTCTTGAAAAATTTCAATGCAGCCCAATAGTTTTTGGGCAGGACCATAGATCGGTGATATTAATTTTGTAATACTGCGTCTTGCATTACTTTGATCAACAATTCCCAAATCGAAGCTTCCCAATTCTTCACCGGTTTCCAGCATCTGGTAGAACTTGCACTCTCCGCCACACAAATAATCGTTAAACGTCTGATGACAATACTTCCCGGTGACTGCCGACGCTGAATGTCCTGTGATAAGTTCAGCCGAACGGTTCATAGCAACAATTTTGCGGTCAGGTTTTATAATAATTACACCCACAGAAAAATAGTCGAAAATACTAACCAGTTGACTGTATTTGATTAAAATCTCATCCATATGTTTATTTAGCCCTGGAAAACCTGGCTCTACGGGCCGGTTTGAAAGTAACGGCTATGCCATCTCAATCGGTTAAACTGGAATGTGGGAATAACAAATCCCAAATTCCAAGCACCCCGCCAAAAAGACGGCGGGCAAGCAAATTACAAATAAATTTCAAAATCTAATGACCTATACA
>JAQBHK010000023.1:0-3544 GCA_032127815.1 Desulfobacterales bacterium | reverse complement strand
ATTTTTTTGATTAAATCCCTTGGGGTTTATTTCCCGTTGCTTGCGGCGGGGTAGTTTCTTGGAGATTTTGAATTGTCAAGTATACTTGCATTATTCTTGAATCCCGACAAACTTAACAATACTGATGATATCCTTCAATTCTTCAATTTCCAGAGTGTCCGAGAAGTGAACCGCGCTATCGTCGTGTGTCGTGAGATCAGGAAGAGGTCAGGTGCTGTCTGAAAATTATAATCTGGATCATATCAGAAAAGAGGGTTAATGTTCAAGATATTGTGGTTTGTTAAACTTGGTGTGCCTGGAGATATTTTGCCAGATTGTCAAATATCTTAATGGTTACAGACCGTTGTTATGATTAACATAGTTGTACAGACGGCAATATCAAGGCGGAACCGGGGAAATCGGAATGCCCTGTTTGTCATGCTAAAGATGAACTCGATGATAGGGCAGAATGTCTTTTCGTTGACCTTAATAATCCCCGGCTTCCATTGAAAGGCATATATTGCAGACAATGCGGTGTGTTTTATGTTAATAGGGATGGCGATTGATCCTCAAAAAGATATGTAGATGCTTCAATCAAAGGAACGTGGCATGATCAAGATAGCAAAAAATTTAGTTATTCCAGTATTTTTGCTAAGTTTTATCGTTTTAATAAGTTGCAGCAATCGTAACGATAGTATTAATTATCTCCCGAAAAAATTGGGTGACTTGAGCCTTTCTAAGGTCGTTCAAAACGAAGAAGCTACCAAAATCATAAATAAAATGCACGGAAAAAACCTTGCAGTTAGTGACAACTACATTGCTCACTATGGAAGCAGTTCTTCGAGAAATACTTTATACGTAAGCTTTTATGAGAATGCTGAAAAGGCTAAAACAGAATTGACGAGCATGGCAACAAGGATGGCAAAAGGGACACAAGTATTTGCACCATTAACTTTTGATAAGATGGACGGTAGTGTTCACTTCCAGACAGAAGGGATGGGGCATAAGCACTATTTTTATCGTATTGATAATATGTTAATTTGGTGGCAGGTTGAACCTGATAAAGCAGAAGCGACATATAATGATTTGCTCAACTTCGATTTTGCAATTCTAAAACAAAAAAGTATGAAAAAAATGACATAAGGGCTGCAAAGGGAATTTTAAATTGGCAAGCCCCCTCCGATGCAATATTCTTTCCCTGAAGTTCCCTTGGTTATACGAAAAAACGCGGGGCTAAAGTGGGGCTAAGGTATTGTTAAAGGAAAAGGGGTCACAGAGTGCTAACTATAACCCCTTGGTTTTTGTGGTACGCCTGGCAGGATTCGAACCTGCGACCTACGGATTAGAAGTCCGTTGCTCTATCCATCTGAGCTACAGGCGCATAGGTTTTACGAGATCATCTACTATGGGTGTTGTAAAATTTAATGGGACTCGGCCCAAAATTTCAGCGCCTTTTTCAAATATTCATCACTATAATGAATATACTTTGTTGGTGTTATCACGTCAGTATGTAACAAATATTGAGCGATAAATTTTATATCCTTACCCGCTCTTGCTAAATTTGTTGCGGATGTGTGTCTTAAATCATGCAGCCTTAATTTGTCAACCCCTGGTTATCCATTTATGCCCGCTTTTTCAAGCATTTTGTTCCAGCTGTTTGGAACTGAATTGTATCTTGTACAGGTTTCAGGGTTTAAAAGCAAAGATTCGGATTCTTTGTTTTGTTTCAACATCCGCTTTATTAAAGGCCGGATAGCTGAATTGATCGGCACGCGCTTTTTTTTTATTTCTGTTTTTGTGCCTTCCTCGGTACATTTATAATTCCACTTTTCAAATTAATCCAGTCCTTTTTCATGGCCGGGGTTTCATCTTGCCGCCTGGTCGTATTAAGGACAATGATAACCATGGTTTTTGCATCCCTTGGCAGATTATTTGCGTGTATTTGCTGTTTGGAGTCACTGGCAAATCATTGTCATCATTAACGGTGTTGATATAAAATGAGTGTATGTTTACTAAAAATTTGCAGAACAAGCCTCTTTATTGTTTTTTTATTGTGCATATCAATTAATTCCTGGGCCATCCCCAATTTACAGATTTATATTCCCGGGGCTACTTATGACACGGATACTGAAACATGGGTGATTGAATCTTATAATTATGAGTTATGGGTCATTGGAGCTCATCTTAAGATAGAAGACGTCAAATTTGCCATGGCCGTGCCAACAGATGAAGACGGTTACATTAATGTGACGTGGTTGAACCCCGGAGCTCCGGACTATGGCGGTGGCGGCTCCGGTGAGTTGACCCTTACGGATCAGGGTTCAGATCCCTATCGCTTAAGTTATCAAGACTATCGAAGTTCATATGCCAGTAGCGATCCTGCCTCAAACACCTATGGCTTCGGTGAAGATACGACACCGCTTATGGGGGATGGTGATCCACTGCCGCCCCACGGGGTTTTCCCTTCGGATTTTTATGAGTATTTTATAGGGGACTTCGGAATAGACCAGACCGTACAAAATTATATTCCGGGAGATGAATGGGGTGATACAGCATCGGGAGATATTAAGAAGTTCTATATCTCAGTAAGCGGCTACACATGGATGGATATTGTAGCCTATGACCATGTCGTTAAAGGTAAAAACAAGGCCAAATATGTATTTTCCCCATTTTCGCATGATGGTGCCAGCGGCAGCGGCACCCCCGTTCCGGAACCGGCCAGCCTGCTTCTATTAGGTACCGGTTTAATCGGAATGGCAGGAATCGGTAGGAAGAAGTTTAAAAAATAAAAGGTTATGGTCCTCTTTTAAGTGTGTGCTGCAAATCTAACCAATCCATACCGATATACAATCCGAGTTCAGACGACTCTATTAGGGTTCAACTTAGGTTTAGCTTAATTTTATTGGTTGTGGTCAAAACAATTCCTAAAAATATTAAGATGGTTCCTTTTATATGAAAACCTCTTAACTTCTCATGTAAAAAAATGATAGCCAAAATAATACTAAACACCGGCATAAGATGAATAAAAATGCCCGTCTTGTTAGCTCCGATAATTTGGATAGATTTATTCCAAAATATGTATGCTAATACTGACGCAAAGAGAGCGACATAAATAATACTTCCAATAGCGGCTTGTGAAAAAATCATCGTCTTTCCAGTGCTCATTTCCCAGATATAAAAAGGGGAAATAAAAACTAAGCCTATTGTTATGGTAGTTGCAAGAAAGCTCAGAGAATTAAGTTCAATGGGGCACTTTTTTAGCAACACCGAGTATAGGGCCCAGCCAATTCCAGCCGAAATAGTCCACATATCTCCATTACTAAACTGAACGGCTGCGAGAGTGGTCAGGTTTCCATTGGAAATAATAAAGATAAGGCCGGCTAAAGAGACGGCGATTCCAATAGTTTGCCTTACAGTAACCCGCTCCTTAAAAACTATCCAGGAAACAATTACAATAAATATTGGTATCATTGAGTTTATTAAAACTGTATTCGTTACTGTAGACGATTTAAGTGCTAAATATATGCACATGCTGAAATTGGTTACTGAAAAATATGCCAACAGG
>JAQBHK010000022.1:0-8076 GCA_032127815.1 Desulfobacterales bacterium | reverse complement strand
TTGATAAGGCTCATGCAAAGCCCTGATGATGTTACCGGCCCTATCAATCTTGGAAAACCGGATGAATTCAAGATCCTGGAATTGGCCGAAAAGGTAATTGAACTGACAAACTCATCATCCGAGATTATCTTCAAGGCGCTCCCGACTGACGATCCTCAGCAACGCCGACCGGATATTACATTAGCCGGTGAAGTTCTCGGATGGGAACCCAAAATCATGCTGGTAGAAGGCTTGAAGAAGACTATTGCATATTTTGAAGAAGTATTGAGAGCACTTTGAGCCGACTTTATAACATTTCAGCCACCAGGCACCTCGGTTAAATAGCTTTCAGATTTAACAGGGCAGGCAAAGAAAGTGCTTGAATTGTCAATCTTAATGATTCAGTTTTATTAATTAGTGTCCATCCACCTTTAAACCGCGCATCATCCTCCTCAGTTAAAATACACGCGATGATTTTAGTGCAAGTAGCATCAGATTTGGAACAATTCAATTCAAATGAGTTAAGCTTTGGAAGAATAGGCGACTTTATTGACTTGTTCTGAACCCAACGCTCCCATACATTAACTCTTGGCTTACTCTCAATTAAGGTTCCATTTAAGTTTTTGGGCTTATCTTCCGATATGAGAATGAAAAGACCTCATTTATAAATAGGAAACTACTTAGTGCTCACATATCTTTATGGATGGGCACTAGCTATTTGTCAAACGGGACAGGCTTTATGCACTTTAAACTTGATCAGCATAAGGCTAACCAAGCGCGCTTTAGAGACTTTACCAGCTCGTCCGGAACAGGTTATTATGGAAAAAATATTCCGCAACAAGCGTTTCAGAAGACTCCTTATACTATCGACAATCATTGCCGTATCTATGCCGGCTTTGAACTTGTGGGTAGTACACAATTCATTTACCAAAGAGTTAGCTGAGCAAACAGCCGCTGAAGCTGTTCGGGCCGGAAGGCATTTAATTTCAATGCTCAAGATCGATCAGCTTGAATTGGCTGATGATACTATGCCGCCTGAATTGGTAAAAAAAATTATAGGTGCTAACGAAGATTTGAATATAATGAAATTGAAAATCTTTTCAAGCACAGGGAAAAATATCTTTTCTACGGATCTTCAGGACATTGGAAAAGTAAATCAAAAAAGCTATTTTATAAATCATGTAGCTAAGGGAGAAGTTTACACCAAGGTTTTGAAAAAGAATACCATGTCACTGGAAGGCCAGGGCGTAACCAGGGATGTGGTGGAAACCTATGTGCCGATAATAAAGGACGGCAGTTTTAGCGGTGCTTTTGAAATATATTATGATATTACCGCCAGAAGAGAATCTTTTGATCGCATGCTGTTTATTTCCACCGGCATGTTGGTCTTGATGTCGTTGATCATTCTAGGCTCATTATTTCTGGCTTTATACATTGCCTGGAAAGATAATTTCCTGCGGGAACAGTCGGAAAAAACACTGCGGGAAAACGAAGAAAAATACAGCCTGTTGGTAAAAAACCTTCCCAGCTTAGTCTACTGGGGTTTCAAAGACTGGTCCGTTGAATATGTTGATGACAAAATCGAACAGTTCACCGGTTATCGCCAGGACGAATTCAGCTCCAAAAAAATGAAGTGGTCGGATGTAATCTATAAAGAAGACCTTGCGGTTGCCAGTGCAAGCGTTGTTCAGGCGTTGAAAACGGATAAGTCGTTTGTGAGAGAATATCGCATAATAACAAAGCAGGGCGATATGGTCTGGGTGCAGGACAGAGGGCAGATCGTTTTAGACGAGCAAGGAGAAATCAAAGTCGTCAACGGGGTAGTTTTTGATATAACCGAACGCAAGCAGGCTGAAGCAGAGCTGCGTGAGGCCAAAGCAGAAGCGGAAAAGGCCAATATTGCCAAAAGCGAATTTTTGGCCAACATGAGCCATGAAATTCGGACTCCTATGAACGGTGTGATCGGTATGGCAGGGCTGCTGATGGATACGGATTTGACATCCCATCAGCATGACTACGCCCGGACAATGCAAAACAGTGCCAATTCTCTGATGATGGTTATCAATGATATTCTTGATTTTTCCAAGATTGAGGCTGAAAAATTAGAACTTGATATCATCGATTTTGATTTAAGAGTCACCATAGAAGAAGTGGGCGAACTCTTGGCGTTTAAAGCCTATGAGAAAGACCTGGAGTTTGCATGTATTGTTTATCCTGAGGTGCCCTCTCTTTTATGCGGAGATCCCGGCCGGCTCAGACAGATACTCATCAATTTTGTGGGGAATGCCATCAAGTTTACAGAGCGGGGTGAAATAGTTATCCGTGTTGCGGTCCAAGAGGAAAACGAGACCCACGCCACCATCCGTTTTGCGGTGGCCGACACCGGCATCGGTATTCCTAAAGAACATCGGAACCGGCTCTTTAAGTCTTTTTCCCAGGTGGACGGCTCTGTCACCCGCAAATACGGCGGCACCGGCCTGGGACTTTCCATTTCCAAACAACTTGCCAAAATGATGGGGGGTGAAATCGGGGTGGAAAGCCGGGTGAATAAAGGTTCTGAGTTCTGGTTTACGGCTCCTTTGAAAAAGCAGCCGCAAGGCCGGGAGGAAAAGATTATTGTGCCTGAGAGCATCCGCAGCAAACGAATTCTGATAGTGGATGATAATGCCATCAACCGTCAGATCTTTAAAGAACAATTAAAGTCCTGGGGTTGCCGCTATGGCGAAGCTTCTAGTGCCCTGCAAGCCTGGGATGAACTTCGACGGGGCCAGGCAGCTGCGGATCCGTTTGAGATTGCTATCATAGATATGCAAATGCCGGGAATGGATGGGGAAAACTTGGGGCGCAACATTAAGCAGGACCAGGAACTGGCCGACACCCTTCTGATCATGCTCAGTTCCATAGGCGAGCGGGGAGATACAGCACGGCTAAAAGAATTAGGTTTTGCTGGCTATCTGAGCAAGCCGGTCAAGCAGTCCCAGCTTTATGACTGCCTTACTACGGTGGCCGGAATTAAAAAAAGCAGTGCAAAAGAACAGGATTCCGTTATGGTCACTCGGTATTCGCTTGCTGAAAACAATAAGCGCAGACTTCGTATCCTGTTGGCCGAAGACGACATCACCAATCAGAAAGTGGCCCTTAACATTCTGGAAAAAATCGGCTGCCGTTGCGATGTCGCGGCAAACGGTCAGGAAGCCCTGCGAGCCTTAAAATTGGCCCCGTACGATATGGTGTTGATGGATGTTCAGATGCCGAAGATGGACGGCTATACCGCTACTAGGCAAATCCGGAAATTAGAACTAGGATTGCGGACTGAAGATGATTCCAAATTCCGTATTCCGATCATTGCCATGACGGCGTATGCCATGAAGGGGGATAAAGAAAAGTGTCTGGCAGCCGGTATGGACGACTATATTTCCAAACCGTTCAATCCGCAGGAACTTTCAGCGAAGATCGAAAGGTGGCTTGTAAAAGGAAAAACAGCCTCTTGTTCTGCGGAAGATAGTGCGAAAGAACATATTGTGCAGGAAAAAACCGCGGATATTCCTCCGGTTTATTTTGAAAAGGCACTTGAACGCGTCATGGGGGACAAACCATTTTTGGAAACAATGCTTAACGAGTTTGCAGATACCCTGCCCGATCGGATTGAAACGCTGCGGCTGGCGATCGAAGACCAGGATGTCGAGATGTTGGCCCGGCAGGCCCATTCCTTGAAAGGAGCGGCCGCGAACCTGAGTGTCGATGGAATTTCTGCCGCTGCCCGACAGCTCGAAGAGATAGGGAGCAATGGTAATCTGGCCGAATGCAGGCAGAATCTTGATAAATGCAGGCAGAATCTTGATAAACTGGTGGAAGAAGCCGGCCGTGTAAAGGAATATATTAGCAATCTCTAACAGGTGTTTTATTTGCGTAAATTTTACATGCCCGCGTAACAGGAAGTTAGACCTGCTTTCATCATACAGATGATTCCGGTTTTCATTTTCTAAAACCCATTTTTCCGGCACTCCAAAATTCCAAGTGGCTTTGCAAAGAAACAACCCCTAGAAATAATATAAATTCAATAGATTGAATAGTATACCGGATATAAAATAGAATTATTTGACGCTGGTTGATAAATAAGATATGTTTTGCAAAGAATGTTTATACGCAATAGCGAGCGAATTCCCCGCTCCGCCTTTAGTCTCGCTGCCGGCGGGACAGGGAGCTTAAATTTTTACAAATTGCCTCTGCAAGATGCGGGAAGTAACTTTTATTCAATATGAAAATGAGCAAAATCAAAAAAAAAACAGAACCTAAATCCAAAAAACTGAAAAAGAAAAGCGCTGCTAAAAAAGCAGATAATATTTCAGCACCGCCTTCCTCTTCTTCGTCAGATAGTGCCCTTGTTAAGTTTGACCCGCTTCAGCGGTACCTGGTGGAAATAAGCAAGTACAAACTTCTTACCAGGGAGCAAGAAATAGAACTTGGGAAAAAAATTCAAGAGGGAGCTGACACCGAAGCAGCCTATGTCTTGATAACCGCCAATCTCAGACTTGTAGTAAAGATTGCGCTGGAATTCCAGCGAGTTTGGATGCAGAATCTTTTGGATCTGATTCAGGAAGGCAATATTGGGCTCATGCAGGCCGTTAACAAGTTTGATCCATATAAAAACGTTAAATTTTCGTACTACGCCTCCTTCTGGATAAAGGCCTATATACTTAAATTTATTATGGATAACTGGCGTCTTGTGAAAATCGGAACGACCCAGGGGCAGCGAAAACTCTTTTTTAAACTGAAAAAGGAGAAGCAAAAGCTGATTGACGAGGGTTTTGATCCCAAGCCCAAGCTGCTCTCCCAACGCCTAGGTGTTTCCGAGCGTGAAATCGTGGATATGGACCAGCGGCTTGACGGGTGGGATGTTTCCTTGGATGCGCCTTTGAAAAACGATTCAGATACGGAGAGGATCGAATTTTTAGGAACTGATGTGGAATCCACGGAAGACCAGGTCGCCAAAAAAGAGATGGATGTGCTTTTACACAACAAAATTGCCGAATTTAAAAAAATGATGACATCCAGAGAACTTAATATATTCGAGCAGCGTATTTTTTCGGATAGCCCGGCAACATTGCAGGAAATTGGTGACCGTTACGGTATTTCACGGGAGCGTGTCCGTCAGGTGGAAAAAAATATCATCAAAAAGATGAGAGAATTTTTCAAGCGCGAAATACCGGATTTTGAAATGTATGCGGGTGCAGGCATGTCTGAATAAGTGCTAAGATATGAATTGGAAAGCGCATAATTTTTACAATTAAGAGACTAATCGAGATGAAAACACAATGAAAAATATTTTATTAAAACTGATCATTGGTTTTATGGTCATTTTATTTTTTTACGGGTGTAGTGTTCATCGCCGCCCTGTGCCGACGGCGACAGAAAAGCAGTATGGCGTCACAGACGATATTTATGAATTTGCAAACCAGTATTACTACTTTACAGAGGCGCAGCTTTACCGGAAAAAGGGCAGCCTGGATAAAGCCATTGACTATATGCAGAAAGCCGTTGATAAAGATCCTGAGTCTTCATATTTGCAAAAAGAGCTTGCGTTGCTTTATTTGCAGCAGAAAAACAACTTAAAAGCTTTGAATATTATTGAGCAGATATTGAAAAAAGATCCGGACTATATCCCCGCACTGATCATATACGGTAGAATAAATCAGAGCTTGAAACACATTGATGATGCCAAAAAGGCATATGAAAAAGTTATCGCTATTGACCCCCGACAGCAAAATATTTATCTGGCTCTGGGCAGTATTTATATGGAGGAAAGCGATCTGAAGAGGGCGGTAAAGATATATGAACAGCTGGTTCAAACCTTTCCCGGATCGTATGCCGGCCATTTTTTTGTCGGGAAGATTTATGCTGCACAGGATAAGGTGCTTGAGGCAGAAAAAATGTTTCTCAAGACTTTGGAAATTAAGCCGGGTTTAGACGAACCGCGTTTTGAGCTGTTAAAGCTTTATAAAGCTCAGGGTAAAGACGAAAAGGTTTTGCAGCTATACAAAGAAATCTTGGAAAAGGATCCCCGCAACATCGCAGTTGCCATGGAGCTGGGTCATTATTATCACCAAAAGAGTATGGAAAAGGATGCAGCAGAAATCTTTACAAATCTTGGGGAAAGGAGCCTGACAGACAAGCAGGTTGTCAGAACGGTTGTTCAGATTTATTTGGAACCCAAAAAATACGATGCTGCCATCACTGTCCTTAAAGGGATGTTAAAAGGTGCCCCCGAAAGTTCGAATCTGCACTATGTTATCGGAATTGCCTTTGACGGCAAAAAACAATTCGAGATGGCCGTTATGCATTTTAAAAAGGTGATGCCGGATTCCAGTTTTTACAAAGAATCGGCGGTTCATGTCGCCTTTCTGTATCAACAACAGGGAAAAACCCGGGAGGCGATAAATTACTTAAATAATGTTATTAAAGATATATCCGACGATGCCGAATTAATGCTCTATATGGGCTCATTTTATGAAGAGACCGAGGAGTTCGAAAAGGCTGAAGCTATTCTGAAAAAAGGACTTGAAGTAGATTCTGAAAACACCAAACTTCATTTCAGGCTGGGCGTTGTTTATGATAAATGGGGCCGGAAAGACGATTCTATAGCAGCAATGAAGGCAGTTATAAGTCTTGATCCTAAAAATGCAAATGCATTGAATTATCTTGGCTATACCTATGCAGACCTGGGGCAGAACCTTGATGAGGCCGAGCGTCTGATTAAAGAGGCCTTGAAACATAAGCCGGATGACGGTTATATAACAGACAGCCTGGGTTGGGTGTATTATAAAAAAGGCCTGTTCAGAAAAGCGGTGACACTCCTGGAAAAGGCCGTCAGCTTGGAACCCGAAGATCCGATTATACTGGAACATCTTGGAGATGCCTACCTCAAGGTTAATCAAAATAAAAAAGCGCTTAAGTTTTACAAACGATCCTTAAAGAACAAGGGGGATAATAATAAGGCCGCCCTTGAAAATAAAATTGAGTCCTTGAACGGCAAAGAGTAATACCCTAAATTTTAGTTCTGAGAAACCTGGCCCTTTGTGTCAGGTCAGAGATATCTGGCTCTGCCTTGGAGTTTTGTGTCTAAAATTACAAAATCCAAGCACCCCGCCAAAAAGACGGCGGGCAAGCAAATTCCAAATGAATTTCAAATTTCAATATTCAATCGTTCGACCTAGAGGCTCTCGACAGGTGACCAAACCTTACTGGCCGAGACATTGTTTGGATTTTTGAATTTCGGTCATCGTTATTTGTTTGATATTTGATATTTGGAATTTAATTTACTACATTTGAGATAGGTGTACCCCTATGGGGTGAAATCAAAGCCTGGTCCTCTGGGCCAGGATTCTTTACTACGCCGGTGGCAGAAAGTTAATGCAGGTAAAACGCAACAGGCAAATTTTTATAATGCTTTTGATTGCCGCTTTTTTTTTGCCGGCCTGCACCAGCCTTGTTGACAGAATTTCGCAAAAACCAAAAGATTTAGACGTTTCAGCCGAAGCCCGGGAGCTTCTGACGTTGCTGGAGAATCAAAACCGTACGCTCAAAACTTTCAAAGGCACCGGCAGGGCAACATTTTGGGGAGATAAGAAAAAAAACCTGACCTCTAGTATCGTCTGGATCGCGGCTGTACCTGGAAAACTTCGTATTGCTGTGCGCAGCTTTTCCGGTCAGCCGGCGGTAAGTTTTGCCTGCGACGGTCAGTGGTCCTATCTTTTTTCCCATGCCGACAGTAAGTTTTATAAACAAAGCGCTGAAAACACCACCCTCAAAAGGTTTATTTCAATTCCGATTAATTCCGGCGATATCGTCAGCATTTTAGGCGGTAGTATTCCCTTGACCCAACACAACAAAGCTGTTGTGGAAAAAAAAAGATCTGAAGATCAATATGTTCTGATATTAAAAAAAAGATGGGGAAACGTACTCCAGAAAATTTATTTCAATAAAAACAAGAGCCAGGTACGCAAGGTGGAGAAGTTTGGCACGAGCGGAGAGCTTTTGTATAGCATTGAATTTTGCGGAATACAGACAATAAAAAAATATCAGGTTCCTGCTTGTCTG
>JAQBHK010000021.1:0-3451 GCA_032127815.1 Desulfobacterales bacterium | reverse complement strand
CACAATCCTGGCCAAGTCGCGGAATCAGGCCTTGTGGGGTTTGCCCGGTCATGTGGCATCTGCCATGGTTGTTTTTGAAATTGTTGTGCGGCCGTTTATTGAACATATCGCCGGCATCTCTGCGCAACACAAAAAAGTTGTCAAACCTTCTGCTATACTCAGCAGGAACCTCTCCTCGGCGCAAGGGCGCATCGATTATGTCCGGGTGCGACTGGTTGAAAAAGAGGGTGTGCTATGGGCGGAACCGATTCTGGGCAAATCAGGCCTTATTCGTACAATGGTACAGGCCGACGGCTTGATCGAAATCGATATCAATTCGGAAGGCCTGGATAAAGGCACCAAGGTTGAAGTGCTCCTTTTGTAAGCAGACTGGGATAGAATTCTATATGGTTGATAAAACCCAAAATCACTACTGTCCGTTTTAATACGATACACCGCCCATTCGCTTTGCTCGTTAGAGCCGCAGAGAACGCAGAGTTTATTTGTTTTATTGTTTTCCGTGAGAGGACGGAAAACAATATGCTCTGCGGGCTTTTAGAGCCCAAAATATCGCGTACCGATGGATTTTTTTCTTTGCGTCCTCTGCGTCTTTGCGGTGGAAATGGAAAACCAAAAAAATGAAACATAAACGCAATATATATCTGCAGATGAAAACCCTGAAAGAAGCGCGCACAATCCTCTTTGAAAGGTTTGTGCCCGGCGGAGTGCTTTTAAGCGAGGCGGTTGCGGTGCCGGATGCTGTTGGCCGGGTACTTGCAGAACCAATTTTCGCTGAGCTTTCTGCTCCTAATTTTCACTCAGCGGCCATGGACGGCATCGCCGTAAAAGCTGAAACTACTTTTGGCGCCTCGGAAACAAAACCAAAAGAACTTGTGATTGCCCAAGACGCTTTTTGGGTCAATACCGGTCATGTAATGCCGGAAAATACCAATGCGGTGATCATGATCGAACATGTTAACACCCTGGACGCAAGCCGTGTTGAAATCGAGGCACCGGCTTTTCCATGGCATAACGTCAGAAAAATGGGCGAAGACATTGTCGCTACGGAACTCTTATTTCCTCAGAACCATGTTGTCACTCCCTATTGCGTCGGCGCCCTGCTTGCCGGAGGCGTTTTTAAGGTTGCAGTCCGCAAAAAACCTAAAATGCTCATTATTCCAACAGGTTCAGAGCTTGTGGACTGGCGCTGCACCACCGTCGAAGAGCTTGAACCCGGCCAGGTGTTTGAAACCAATTCTTTTGTGCTGGGGAAACTTGCCGAATCGTGGGGTGCCGAGTTTGTCCGCAACGACATGCTGATAGATGATCATGATCAAATTAAACAGACAATTGACAGAGCGATTAGCAGCGATTTTGACATGGTTCTGGTTTTGGGCGGGTCATCGGCAGGGTCCGAAGATTATGCCAGAGGCGTAATCGACGACCTGGGCGAGATCCTGGTCCACGGTGTTACGATTATGCCTGGAAAACCGATTCTGATCGGTGCCATAAACAGCAAACCCGCATTTGGAATTCCGGGATACCCGGTATCGGCCATCATCGCTTTTGAGCAGTTTGTCGGGCCGCTGATTTGCAGGATGCTGGGGCAGCCCGAAAAGCAAAGGCCTTTGGTTCAAGTTGAACCCACAAGAAAAATCGCATCCAAGCTTGGTGTTGAAGAATTTGTCAGGGTAAAGCTGGGGGCCGTCGACAAAAAGATTGTGGCCACGCCTCTGCCCAGAGGGGCGGGCTGCATCACCACC
Source organism: Desulfobacterales bacterium (assembly GCA_032127815.1). Taxonomy (GTDB): domain Bacteria; phylum Desulfobacterota; class Desulfobacteria; order Desulfobacterales; family UBA11574; genus Desulfatibia_A. The sequence continues at coordinate 1,709 of JAQBHK010000021.1, read as the reverse complement.
TTTACCGAGGCCGACGGTATCGTGCGGATACCCAACCATATCGAGGGTCTCGAAATTCACCAGCCGGTGACGGCCGAACTGCTGCGCCCCCTGTCGGCGGTTAACAACACCATTGTCGTCGTCGGCAGCCATGACAATACGCTGGATGTTTTGGCTGACCGCATCAGGGCCGTTAACAGCAACGTCGTCCTTTCTTCGAGCCACGTCGGCAGCATGGGCGGGCTGATGGCCATAAAAAAAGGGGTGTGTCATGTGGCCGGGTCACATCTTTTAGATACCGAAGACGGCTCTTACAATGTCTCTTATATAAAAAAGTATCTTCCCGATATCAGGGTAAGGCTGGTGCAGCTGGTCTTGCGGGATCAGGGCTTGATTATACCTCGCGATAACCCCAAAAAGATCACAGGAATTGAGGATCTTGTCCGCGAGGACATAACATTCATAAACCGTCAAGGCGGATCCGGCACCAGAATTTTGCTCGACTACCGGTTGCAGCAGCTCGGTATAGACCCTGCCAGGGTAAACGGCTATGAAAATGAAGAGTTTACCCACATGTCGGTAGCCGTGGGTGTGCTCAGCGGTACCGCTGATGTGGGCTTAGGGATCTATGCCGCGGCCAGGGCCTTGAACCTGGACTTTATTCCCGTAGTCACCGAACAGTACGATCTTGTCATTCCTGAAGCGCATTTTGAATCGCACAACATCCGGATCCTGCTTGAAACCATCAATTCTGCAGAGTTTAGAAAACGGGTGGAAGCCTTGGGCGGCTACAGCACGAAAAAGACCGGAACACTAATAGAAATTTAAAACCACGGATTGCACAGATTGTACGGATTATCCTAATAGGGTTAATTAAGTATCTGTGAAAATCAGCGTAATCTGTGGAGATAATACCTGTAAATTGATGCGATACAAACTGATTGACCACACCGCAGATTTCGGCATACATGTCTTTGGGGCCGACCCGGTGGAGCTATTTGCCAACGCCGCTTTTGCCACATTTGACATGCTTACGGAGATGGATACACTAGAGGCCCGGGAAATTGCAGATCTTCAAGTAACCGGTGATGACTGGGCGGACCTGATGGTCAACTGGCTGCGAGAGCTGCTGTATTTCTGGAACGGTAAAGAACTGCTGGTAAAAAAAGCACAGATTCTGGCCCTTTCTGAAAACAAATTGTCTGCCAGCGTCGAACTCGATCCTTTTGACCCTGACCGGCACGAGATAAAAATTGAAATCAAAGCGGTCACCTACCACCAGATTCAGGTCAGCGAAGGGCATGACGGCTGGGAGGCAAAGATAATATTTGATGTATAATTAGTTTTCATCCAGCAAGGATGAAAAAATCTCGGATTTCGCAGTAATCATCACGCTTCAGGTAACATCTTGAACCGCCAAAATCGCTCGTAGAACTTATACAACACGACACTTAGTACATGTATTCATAAATACGGTAACGTATTAAATTTGGTGTCGGGTTTCAGTGTTCAGGTGTCAGGAATGGGAATCGCTAGAGCCGAAATCTGACACCCGACACCTGAAACCTGAATATGTTTCATATGTGCAATACGTTACCAAATTTACGAATAAGAGCACTTAGGGAGACGCGCGCAATTATTGTATTTTGCACACAGGACATTGATCCTTGCATTCCGGACACAGCAGGTGGGGGTGACGGCAAAAATGAACGCTGAAGGTGCTGAGGCCG